>CAZBOB010000178.1:0-7178 GCA_964492995.1 uncultured Desulfobacteraceae bacterium
ATTTTTTGAACATAACGCAGAGATTGGGCAAAAAGACCATTTATGGATGGACACTGTTTAGGATTTATTTACTATAGTAATGTCCCTTTTCGGATAGGGTATTTCAATCCCGTTTTTATCAAAAACCTCCTTGACTTTGTCGGTTATACTGGAAATCGTATGTATACGCTTTCGTGCATCATCAATCCATACCCGCAACTGAAGATCTACCGAAGATTCTCCGAAATTTTTCACAACCACTACAGTCGGGGGTTCTTTTGAAACCCAGGCCAGAGATCCTGCAACACGGTTGATTAAATCCTTTGCTTTTTCAATATCCGCATCATATGACACACCGATATTAATTCGGACTCTGATCTTTGTTGAAATAATCGTGTAGTTTATGATATCCCGTTTCATGATTTCATTGTTGGGGATGATAATTACAATATTGTCGGTCGTCTTGATCTTGGTAGCACGCAGGCCGATATCGATTACATCTCCCCAGGTAGCACTTCCGGCAGGAGCACTCCACACTTCGATACGGTCACCGATTTCAAATGGCCGATCGATAATGAGCAACACGCCGGCGATAAGGTTGGACAATGTATCCTTAGCCGCAAAGCCGATGGCAATACCGGCCACGCCCGCGCCGGCAATAAAGGGCATGACATTGACCCCCAGAATGTCTAACGCAAGAATAGCGGCGGTTGCATAAACAATAGCACCTGAAAATTTATTGAGAAGGTCGAAAATAATATCATCGACTTTGGTTTTTGTTTTGTCTGCTAAATTTTTCTCAAGGTAGACCAGCACGATTAACAGACTATCTTTTGCAGGAGTTGCCAAAAGTATAATCATGAATGCCTGAAAGATTTTTTCCAAAAGAATGATATTGAAAAGTCTGACGAGATACGTACCGGTCACAAGAACCAGGCCGTAAAGAAGCGTTTTACGGATAACACTGAAAATTTGAATATTGATATTTATAAATTCGGTCTTTTTGGTTTTTTTCTCAAAAGAGACAAGGACGCGTTTTAGAACAAACCAAATAAGGTATGCGCCTGCAACCGCAGCCAGGGCTTTAAACATGATATGAAAATACGTTGTATGAATACCGAGTTTTGCCGATAAATTATCAAGGAAAGAAAACAGATTTTTCATAAACACCTTATATTAGTGGTATTGTAAAAAGTCAAGGAAACGCCTTTTCACGAATTCATCAAATATTACACTTTTTGTTTAACCGTCAAGAGTCCTTTTCCAAGAATTGCTGAAGAGTCAGGAATAAAAGAAAAGTTCAACGCACGGAAGGATAAGGGAGCGTTTTGGAAAGGTCTCGAGGCGGCACGCCGGATACGTACCGTCTCCCGTTAGAGATGGGTTTTATTTTACGACGGAGACCAAACCTGCTTTTACAAATTCACGGTTCAATCGGGCAATGTTGGATATGGAAATTTCCTTTGGGCATTCCGCTTCACATTCTCGTTCATTGCTGCAGTTGCCGAAATAAAGCTCGTCCATTTTATTGACCATTGCCAGGGCGCGATTGACCGCTTCAGGTTTCCCCTGGGGCAAAAGCGCCAGCTGAGAAATCTTGGCGCCTGTAAACAGCATGGCGGACGCATTGGGACAGGCGGCAACACACGCGCCGCATCCGATACAGGCCGCCGCATCCATGGCCAGTTCGGCGATTTCCTGCGCGATGGGTATGCTGTTGGCATCCGGCGCACCTCCGGTATTTACGGAAATATACCCCCCGGCAAGAATGACTTGATCAAAAGCGCCCCGATCCACCACAAGATCCTTTACGACCGGAAACGCCTTGGCACGCCACGGCTCTATCACAATGGTTTCTCCGTTTGAAAAATGCCTCATGTGAAGCTGGCAAATGGTGGTCCCTTTTTCCGGGCCGTGGGAACGGCCGTTGATCACGGCGCCACACATTCCGCAGATCCCTTCCCGGCAGTCATGATCGAAGGCAATGGGATCTTTGCCGTCCAGAGTGAGCTGTTCGTTGACAACGTCGATCATTTCTAAAAGGGACATATCCGTTGAAATATTGGACGCATGATATGTTTCAAAACCGCCTTTGACATGGGGTCCTTTCTGTCGCCAGACTTTTAAGGTTATATTTATGTTTTTCGTCACTTGTAACTCCTTTGCGTTAATTCGATGTTTTCAAAAACAAGCGATTCCTTATGGAGTTCGGGATCCGTGTCATCCCCTTTATATTCCCATGCGGCCACGTGACAGAAATTCTCGTCATCCCGCATGGCCTCATGCTCTTCGGTCTGGTAGGCTTCGTTGAAATGACCGCCGCAGGATTCCTTGCGTTCAAAAGCATCCATAACCAAAAGTTCTGCAAACTCGAGAAAATCGGCCACCCGGCCGGCCCGCTCCAGGCTCTGGTTAAAGTCTTCTGACGAACCGGGCACCACCGCATTTTCCCAGAACTCCTCTCGCAGTTCCTGAATCAGTGTTTTGGCTTTCAACAGACCGTCATCGTTCCGTGACATGCCGCAGTATTCCCAGAGAATGTGACCCAGCTCACGGTGAAAGTCATCCACGGTCCGTTTCCCGTTGATGGAAAGAAGCTTTCGGGTACGTTCGGTCACATAACGGGTCGCTTCTGTAAACGCCGGGTGATCGGTTGTAATTTCCGGCCGACTTGTTCCCGCAAGGTACCCGCCGACGGTGTATGGAATAACGAAATAACCGTCCGCCAGGCCTTGCATCAGTGCACTGGCGCCCAGACGGTTTGCCCCATGATCCGAAAAATTGGCTTCGCCCATGACAAAAAGTCCGTCAAGATTGCTCATCAGGTTGTAATCCACCCACAGGCCTCCCATGACATAATGAGACGCAGGGTAAATCATCATGGGTTCTTCATAAGGATTGGAGGCGGTTATTTTTTCATACATCTGTAAAAGATTGCCGTATTTTTGTTCGATAACCTCTTTGCCGTCCCGCTTGATGGCATCGGCAAAATCAAGGTATACCGCAAAACCGGTTTCCCCCACGCCTTTGCCCATATCACACTGGGTCTTGGCATTGCGCGACGCCACATCCCGGGGGACCAGGTTGCCGAAGCTTGGATATTTTTCTTCAAGGTAATAATCCCTTTCAGATTCGGGAATCTGGTTGGGCGGCCGCTTATCTCCGGGGGTTTTCGGCACCCAAACCCGACCGTCGTTTCGCAAGCTTTCACTCATTAATGTCAGTTTGGACTGATAGGTTCCGTGGACCGGAATACAGGTGGGATGAATCTGGGTGTAACAGGGATTGGCAAAAAACGCCCCTTTTTTATATGCTCTGAAGGTTGCGCTGACATTGGATGCCATGGCATTGGTGGAAAGGTAAAAAACATTGGCATACCCGCCCGTACACAGTACCACGGCATCGGCCCCATGGCTTTCGATTTCTCCTGTGATGAGATTTCTGACAACAATGCCCCGGGTCTGCCCGTTGATCACCACGATGTCCAGCATTTCCCGGCGCGGGAACATGGTGACCTGGCCTGCCGCTACCTGGCGCATCAATGAACTGTAAGCTCCCAGAAGAAGCTGCTGACCGGTCTGGCCGCGAGCGTAAAATGTCCGGGACACCTGGGCGCCGCCGAAGCTGCGGTTGGCCAGAAGGCCTCCGTACTCACGGGCAAAAGGTATGCCCTGGGCAACGCAATGGTCGATAATATGGTTACTCACCTGGGCCAAACGATAGACATTGGCTTCTCTGGCCCTGAAATCGCCGCCTTTGATGGTGTCGTAAAAAAGACGCCAGATACTGTCACCATCATTCTGGTAGTTTTTGGCGGCGTTGATCCCGCCCTGAGCCGCAATGCTGTGAGCACGCCGGGGGCTGTCCTGAATACAGAAGTTTTTTACGTAATAGCCGAGTTCGCCGAGGGATGCCGCGGCAGAACCGCCCGCAAGACCGCTTCCTACCACAATGATATTATATTTCCTTTTATTGGCAGGATTGACAAGCTTAAGTTCAAAACGGTGCTTATCCCATTTTTCCGCAAGGGGACCTGAAGGTATTTTTGCATCAAGGTGCATATTTAAGCTCCTTATAGTAACAGGGAAACATAAACAGGAATAAAACCAAAACCGATTCCGATAACCACGCTGAAAACAATGCTCAACCCCCTGAGAAAGGGGGTATACTTCGGGTGATTGGCCCCAAGGGTCTGGAACGCACTCCAGAGCCCGTGGCTCACATGAATCGCTGCAATGATCACCGCAAACGTATAAATGATTATATATACGGGGTTTGCAAATGCATTGGACAATAGTTGAAACGTGGTGGTATGGGTCTTATCCACAAAATGAAAATTCATAAGATGAAAAATAACAAACAGCAGCAGAATAAAACCGGTGTATGGCATGGTTGCCGACCCCAGCGTCCGTCCGCCCGCACGTTTGTTGACCGAATATCTGACCGGCCGGGCTTTATAGTTCTGATAAAAAAGAAGCATGCCGGTCAGAACATGGATGATGGCAAAAAATAAAAGCCCTAATTCTGCCAGGGTGACAAGAGGTCCTAATGAATGGAGATGCTCCACATACGAGTTAAAGAAATCTTTACCGCCGTATATGGTCAGGTTGCCGGCAAGATGTATGGTCAGAAAACAGCAGAAGCCCAGACCGGTAACGGCCATCATTAGCTTTTTTCCAACAGAAGTCCCCAGGGGGGTGGTAAGCCAGTTCATCTCTTCCTCCAATACGTTGAACTTGTTATTAATTAACGTTTCGGAAATTCTTCAATTAGTTGAAATTAAAAATTTTTTAATAGCTCCTGGTTTATGCCATCGGAAGGAAATACTGGAATGCTGGAATATTGGGAGTAATCGCGGAACTAACCTATCTAAATTGTAAAAAAACTCCTTTCCTTCACCTTCGTTCAGGACAAGCTCATTCATCATTCCATTACTTCATTATTCCCTCCGGGGCGGAGTCCCTATGGGCCGGAGGCCAATTGGGCCTGCCCGCTCGCGCCCCAGGCCGCCTTGCCTTGCTCAGCTGGCGGGCGAGCTTGCAATGGCAGGCGGGGCCAAGCCCCTAAGTTCTGATGAATTCTTAAGTCAAATTTATCAAATAAAAAAAAACATCTATTCCTTTTTATTGGGGCTGTCAACATAATTCTCAAGCCACCAAGCATCATATTCGGTTTGCATAATACTGTCTGCGAGGGTTCGACCGGTTTTGGTTTGCAGACGCTTTAACGCAAACGGCAACCACTTTTTGGGAGGTTCGTAACCGATGTCTGAAAGGGATTTTAAGTCAAGGATGAGTGCCAGTTGATCTGCATCATGTGCAAGTTTGGCCTCTATTGACCGGCATGCATTAAATTCCTCTATTAAATCGGCAAGTTTTGTACCAAACGGCAAGTTTCTTGTAATATCCTTAACCGCCTTATTTTCATCTGCGACTACGTATTTTTTCTGGACGTAGTTGAGGTCACCGGTTTTTGCTTCCGTGAGGTCGTGCACTAGGGACATGGCGACCAGTCTGAGAGCATCAACATCCGGTTCTATTTGAGACATGACAAAAGCAATGAATGAAACGGTAAATGAATGCTCGGCCACAGACTCCTTTCCAGCCCCAAGAAAATGGTAACCTGATCTGGGAATATCTTTTAAAATTTTTGCTTTGAACAAAAGATTTGCAATGTTTTTCATAATACCTCCCTATCTCATACAAACGAAAATCTTCAATCCAAACATCTAACATCCATTTTTTTTTATTTACAATCTATATTATAAAACAATACAAAAATTAATGACAATTTTGTGAACAAACCAAATTTCTTGACACCATAATCAGGTTCATATAGTTAAAAAAATTAGAAATTGGGTGTTTTATATTAAAGGTATAAGTTAGTGAGGCATTTAAAATCAAGTTAAGTGTCCATCCATAAATCTATATAGGGCACAAATTATGTTTCCAATTCAGAAATGTGCAATTTTTCGCAAGGTCAAGGAAATCAAGGAATTACGCGGAGGCGTACAAGTGGTACGCCGCACAAGTGATTCCGCAGATTGACGCAGAGATTGCGGAAAAGGGCCATTTCTGGATGGAAACAAGTTAGCTCATCCTGCTATGGCGGGAGAATGCTGGAAAATTGGGTTATAGTAAAATTCCTCTTGACAGAGAATTAAATAGATTAATAACATCCTTTTAATACCGCTTCCAGCGGGGCAATATTCCATCATTCCATTATTCCATTATTTTTATCCCGCCTGCCCTGCCTGCCCCGTAGCTCCCCGTGGAAGTACCGGGACAGGCCAGCAGATGGTACTGGGGTAGGCCCCCGTGGAATTACCGGGACAGAGCCGGCAGATCGTACTGGGATGAAACTTTTTTTCTATTTCATTGGGGCCATGTCCGAGTTAAAAATATGGGCCTAAAAAATATGTTTATTTTTCCCGCTGACAGAGTGATAGAAATTCCGATACATTGAAACACGGAGTCGTTTAATGAATCTTGCAAAGATAGATATATTCCATATGATAATGAACGCCGGTCTTATGGTTCAGTTTGTGCTTTTGCTGCTGCTCTTTTTTTCAGTAACCTCATGGGCAATCATGATAATGAAATATCGCTATATCAAAAGGGCGTTCTCCGAGTCGGCGGAATTTATTGACTTTTTCTGGAAAAGCAGGAATCTATCCAATGCTTTTTCCAAAGCAAAGCTGCTTCAGGGCAGCCCGGTTGCCAGGATTTTTCGCGTGGGATACGTGGAACTTAAAAAATCCAGCCGATTTAAGGATCCAACAGAATCAGGATCAGAACATTCATCCGGAACCGAAGGTGCATCTTTGGGTTCCAGATTCACCGGAATCGGCAATGTTAAACGGGCCTTGCGCCGGGCCATTAACGCCGAGACCACCCGCATGACCCGAATGGTTCCTTTTCTGGCCACAACCGGGAACACAACGCCTTTTATCGGTTTGTTCGGGACCGTGTGGGGTATCATGAATTCCTTTCATGGTATCGGCCTCAGGGGTTCGGCCAGCCTTGCCGTGGTGGCGCCCGGGATTTCCGAAGCGCTTATTGCAACGGCCGCCGGGTTGGCAGCCGCCATACCGGCGGTTATCGCCTTTAATCATTTTATGCAAAAGATAAGGATTGTCGAATCCGAACTGCAAAATTTTTCCGCAGATTTTTTAAATATTATTGAACGGGACATTATGA
>CAZBOB010000179.1:0-6947 GCA_964492995.1 uncultured Desulfobacteraceae bacterium
TCGATTCCCTCACAACTACGAACCAGTGCCAGGTTCGAACCGATGTTCGATGTTCGTCTTTTTCAGTAAACATTGGGGTTCAGAGGTTAAAGGCTCAAGGTTGCGAGGCGTTTTTTGTCGGATATGAGCCGGGATATGAAAATATGGGTTGAATATCAAAAAAAAATCAATATAATGCTCGTTTAATTTTGATGATCTCGTAAAAGGTAAATATTTTTTTTAGGAGGAAAGTCATGAAAGTGTTGGTCAGCGACAATCTGGGGGAAGAGGGTATCAAAATGTTTGAGAATGAAGAGGGAATTGAAGTCGATGTGAATACAGGACTTACTCCTGAAGAGCTTAAAAGTATCATCGGAGATTATGATGCTCTGGTCATCAGAAGTGCCACAAAAGTAACCGAGGATCTTCTGGAAGCGGCAACTCGATTGAAAGTTGTGGGCCGTGCCGGAATCGGTCTTGATAATGTCGATATACCGGCGGCTACGAAACATGGTGTTGTTGTGATGAATACACCAGGGGGTAATGTTATAACAACCGCCGAACATGCTATCGCCATGATACTCTCTTTGTCCCGCAATATACCTGAAGGGACGTCGTCATTGAAGGCAGGAAGGTGGGATAAAAAGAAACTCCAGGGCAGAGAGATATACAACAAGATTATCGGGGTTATTGGTTTTGGTAAAATCGGTTCCATTGTTGCGGATCGCGCCCGGGGGCTAAAAATGCAGGTAATTGTTCATGATCCTTTTGTCACGCCGGAACAGATTGAAAAGGCCGGTTTTGAAAGTGTTTCCCTGGAAGGGTTGTACCGAAAGTCTGACTATATAACGGTACATGTTCCAAAGCTAAAAAACACCGTCGGTCTGATCAACAAGGACGCTTTTGATCAAATGAAGGATGGTGTAATGATAGTAAATTGTGCTCGCGGCGGTATTGTTGATGAAGATGATCTTTATGATGCCCTGAAGTCCGGCAAGGTTGCTGGAGCGGCACTGGATGTATTCGAAAAAGAACCTCCAGGAATTTGCCGGCTCTTTGATTGTGATCATCTGATCTGCACGCCTCATCTGGGAGCTTCAACACAGGAAGCTCAGACCAAGGTGGCGGTGGACGTGGCCGGCCAGATCATTGACTATTTGAAGCACGACACCATCTTAAATGCAGTCAATGTTCCGTCTGTCACCGGTGATCTTCTTAAAAAGCTGGGACCGTTATTGACCCTGGCTAATCAGATGGGAAGTCTACAGGCTCAACTCACTAAAGGCGCTTTAAAAGAAGTCGTCATTGAATATGCCGGTGATTTTAAAGAGCTTGATCTGTCTCCGATTTCGATAGCGGTTTTAAGGGGGCTGCTGACTCATGTGGTCAAAGATGATGTGAATTTTGTCAATGCGCAAGTCCTTGCCAAGGATAGAGGAATAAAGGTCACGGAAACAAGCAGCGATGATTCCGGAGAGTATATCAACCTGATTACGGTACGGGTCATTACTACTGAAATGACAAACACAGTATCAGGAACAATATTCGGAAAAAATGAGCTCAGGATCGTAAAAATTAATAATTTCCGGATCGAGTTAATTCCAAACGGCCATATTTCACTAATATATAATTATGACAAGCCGGGCGCCATAGGAAGTTTCGCAACACTTCTCGGTAAAAATAATATTAACATAGACCAGATGCAGGTAGGGCAGGAAGAAGGCGGGGAGATGAACATCACTTTCCTTAAAACAAATGTATCAATTCCTACGGATGTTATTGAAAAAATGCATGAACTGGAACTCGTTAAAACAGTGACCCCCCTTGAGTTTGACCTGTAGGCGGGAAAAGTCGGAACTAAAAAACATTGAAGATTGAATAATTAAGAAATCAACCCCTACCATAATGAAATTGTTTGACAGTCACTGCCACCTTGATGACCGGGCGTACGACAACGATATCCAAGATGTTGTCAAACGCATGAATACCGCCGGTGTTGCTGCGGCAATGATCGTAGGAACAACCCGGCCTCGTTCCATCAAGGCCGTTTCCCTGGCGGAATCGTTCCCCGGCCTGTATGCCTCGGTGGGAATTCATCCGCATGATGCCAAAAGCTGCGATGAAGCGACGCTCAACACTCTTATAAACCTTGCCAAAAATCCCCGTGTGCACGCCTGGGGGGAAATCGGACTCGATTTTAACCGAATGTTCTCACCCAGAGAAACCCAGGAAAAGTGGCTTATCCGGCAGCTCGGCATTGCCGCTGAACTGAATCTTCCGGTTATTTTTCATGAACGGGACAGCAACGGCCGTCTAATCGAAATTTTAAAAACGCATTTTAAAAACGTGAAAAGCGGTGTGATACATTGTTTCAGCGGGAATAAAACAGAGTTGAAACAGTATCTTGACTTAGGCCTTTATATCGGAATTACCGGCATTGTTACCATCAAAAAACGAGGCGCTAATTTGCGCAAGCTTGTACCCTTAATTCCTGCGGAACGTATTCTTATTGAAACCGACGCCCCCTACCTTACGCCCGCACCTGAAAAGAACCATACCCTGCGGAATGAACCTGCCTTTGTGCGGTCTGTTTTGCTAAAACTGGCAATGGTCAGAGAAGAAGATCCCGAGTATCTGTCTGCTAAAACCTGGGATAACACCTGCCGCCTGTACGTTATTGAAACCTAAAACTTCAGCCCATGTTAAGCTATAAAATTTGTTCGATGCAATATAAGTAAAGATACAAGAAGATTCCAAATGCCACCATCAGGGTGCAGAGTACCTGGCCCATGGAAAATGACATAAAGATAAAACCCAGCTGGGCATCGGGCTGGCGATAGTATTCTATGAAAAACCTGACAGTGCCGTAGCCTATGATGTAAAAAGCGAGCATTGCTCCCCGGGGTTTTTTCAGTTTTCGCAAATTCCACAAAACTGCAAAGAGAAAAATGCCTTCAAAAAAGGCTTCATAAAGTTGTGACGGGTGCCTCAGATCCGTTCCCGGAGCAAGGGGGAAATGCATCCCAATGGGTGTCGATGTTATCCTGCCGTATAATTCGCCGTTAATAAAATTACCAAGCCGTCCGAATGTATATCCCAGAGGCACGACCGGTGCAAACAAGTCAACCATATCCCAAAAATTCAATTTTGTTTTACGAATATACAGCCAGACTGAAATAAGCACACCGATAAGGCCGCCGTGGAAAGACATTCCTGAAATTCCGGTAAACGTTATCGAACCGTTTATAGATTGAAATGGTAGAAATATTTCAAGGGGGTTATTGAGATAGTAGGTCAAGTTGTAAAACAGAACATATCCCACACGCCCGCCGGCGATGACACCGATTATTATAAACAGCATTAGGTTTTGAACATCATCACCCGAAATACGGAAGCGTTTTTCGTGTTTTACACGATATAAAACCATGCCGTAGGTAATTCCAAAAGCGACGATATACATTAGCCCGTAATACTGGAGCTTGAACCATCCGATTTCAAAGATAACCGGGCTAATTTTTTCCGGCAAATGCTGCCACCAAATCCAGAAGTCATTCATTATTGTTTGATTTACCGTTATTTTGTCATCTCTATTACCATAAAACCTCGATTCATTCGCCAGATAAACATATGGATCGTTTCGTCCTTTTTGATCTCGCTGATAACCTTGTTAAGATCGCTAACTGTTGTAATGCTTTTGTGATTAATTTCCTTGATAATATCGTGCCTCCGAACTCCTGCCTCATCAGCCTTGCTGTCCGGTTCCACGCCGGTTACAATCACACCTTTGGCCTCTTTGAGATTGAGTCGGCGCGCAATCTCAGGGGTAACATCGTTAACGCTAATCCCGAGCTCTGCCTGCTTTTCCTTACGGGTACTCCTGGCGGTAATCCTGGTCTCTTCTCTTTTTGCAATTTTAACTTTAAAAGTCCGGGTTTTTCCGTTTCGTGATACTTTGATCTGCACGGTTTCGCCAACACCGGTATCTGCTATCATACTGGTAATTTCTCTGGCGGTCCCAACCTCTTTTCCATTAATCGACAGTATAATATCCTGGGGCTTTATTCCGGCGATATCCGCAGGGTCGTCCGGAAAAACTTCCGTAACCAGAACGCCTTTTCTTGATTTTATTCCGTAGTACTCTGCGACTTGCTTGCTCATGTCCTGGATACCGACTCCAAGCCAGCCCCGGGTAACCTCTCCACTGCTTTTGAGCTGGTCGACAATGTTTTTGACAAGATTTATGGGAATGGCAAATCCGATGCCGCTTCCGCCTGCGATAATGGCAGTATTAATACCAACAACCTTGCCCTCCATATTGATAAGGGGTCCCCCGCTGTTTCCGGGATTAATTGATGCATCGGTCTGTATGAAGTCATCATAGGGTCCTGACCCGATAACACGGCCTTTGGCGCTTACAATTCCTGCAGTAACGGTGTGCTCAAGGCCAAAGGGATTTCCGATCGCCATCACCCACTGACCAATTCTAAGAGCATCCGAATCTCCGAATAACAATAGAGGAAGATCACGATCCGGCTTGATTTTTATCAAGGCCAGATCCGTGTTGGCATCCCGCCCGACAATTTCGGCTTCGAACTCTTTTTCATCTTTAAGTATGACTTCAATCTTTTCCGCGTCTTCGACAACATGGTTGTTGGTTACAATATAACCGTCCTTGCTAATGATGAATCCCGATCCGAGGCTTCGCTGCTTAAAATCGTGGGGTCGTTCTTCACCGAAAAAACGGTCAAAAAAATCATGAAAAGGATCGTCCTCACCAAAAGGACCTTTTTTGAAGTGACGGAATACCCGGCCACCCCCTTTGATTATTTTTACTGTTCTGATGTTCACTACCGCCGGACTGGCATTTTCAGCCAGTTTGTTAAAACTTTCCGGAGCTGTGAGAATAGTGCCGGCTTTTGTCTCAATACCTGACGCCGGGTTAAAACTTGAAAGCGCAAATATTCCAACTGCCAGTAATGCAATGAAGATAAAGTATTTTTTTCTTGGGACATCTTTTTTCTTTGTAATAAAATTCATCGATAGACTCCTTTACTATTATGTTTTAAACAAGTTAGTTCGCTTCGCCCCGCCTGCCATTGCAAGCCACGAGCGGGCGGGTCACAATTGGAATGTTGGAATATTGGAACACTGGAATATTGGAATATTGGAATATTGGGTTCTGGGAAAATGGAAAGTTGGGTTATGGTAAAATTCCTCTTGACAGGAATTAAATAGAGAAATGTCATCTTCTTTAAATCATCATTCCAATATTCCAGTGTTCCAATATTCCATTCTGATTGCATAATCAGGTTACCATTAAAAACTTTTATTTTCGATAAATTGTAGAATTTCCAAGACGTTTAATTATAATGGTCTCGAAAAAGCAATCTTTATGCCATAACTGATGAATTCGGAAAAAGTCGAATTTGTCACGTTCTAGGTTTTAAGATTAAGGGTTTAGGAAATTAAAATCAAATGTTTTAACAGATACTTGACACTATCGTAAAAAAAGTCGCTTTTTATTTTTTATAATGGTATCATATTTGTTCCGGCTAAAGCAATATTGTATAAAAAGTATCCAGTATGAATCTTTGTGGATAGAATGTATCCGGTTGACAAGATGGTCAGAAGGGCCTATTTGCGGAACCGGGCTAACCTTATCTTTACTGCATTTGCATGTGCATCCAGTCCTTCGATTTCTGCCAGGCGAATTATGTCTCCGGCTTCACGCTCAAAAGCTTGTTTGGAGTACTGGATCAGACTGGTCTTTTTAACAAAATTGTCCACCGAAAGCGCTGACGAAAACCTTGCCGTACCTCCAGTTGGGAGTACATGACTGGGTCCGGCAATGTAGTCGCCAACCGGTTCGGGAGTATAATCTCCTAAAAACACCGCTCCGGCATTACGTATTTGACCGATAACCGCAAATGGATCTTTGATCTGAATTTCAAGATGCTCGGGTGCAATTCTGTTTGAGAGTTCAACAGCAGCATCAATATCAGGCACCACTATGATTGCCCCGAAACTGGCAATCGATTTCTCGGCAATTTCTTTTCGCTTAAGAACTGCAAGCTTCTCATCAACGGCAAGAGCAACCGCTTTTGCCGTGTCTTTGGAATTCGTGACCAGAATTGCTGACGACAGTATATCGTGTTCCGCCTGCGACAGGAGGTCAGCTGCAATAAATTCAGGGTTCGCCGTACCGTCTGCGATCACCATGATTTCACTCGGCCCCGCGATCATATCTATACCTACAGTCCCTGCCACGATCTTTTTGGCAATGGTAACATAAATATTCCCGGGACCGACGATGACATCGACTTTTGGAATCGTCTCAGTCCCGTATGCAAGAGCGGCAATCGCCCATGCGCTTCCGACCTTGTAAACCGCATCAACCCCTACCTTTTTTGCGGCAGTCAGAAGATGGGGGTTTACTTTCCCGTCTCTGTTGGGTGGCGTCACCATGGCGATATGCTTTACACCGGCTACTTTGGCCGGAATGACACCCATCAAAACCGAAGAGACAAGAGGCGTCTTTCCACCCATTCCTCCCGGCACATAAACACCGGCAGTATCCACGGGATTTACCATCTGTCCCAGAAGAGTACCGGGCCTTTTTGTATTCATCCATGATGTTATGAACTGCTGTTTATGGAAGGCTTGGATTTGTCTGACAGCTCTATTTAAAGCACGCACAAAGGACCGGTCTACTTTTTTCGCAGCAGTGTCAATTTCCTCACGTGTTGCCTTAATCGACTCTATGGTCAATTCCGGAGAATCAAACCGGTTTGTATATTTAATAAGCGCTTTATCCCGATTTTTCCTGACATCCTCAAGGATGCGCGTAACCGTAAGAACGTCTTTTTTCTTAAAGCCAAGTCCTCTGTTTGCAATTGACGCTATCCTTTTTTCAGCCAATTTTGATGGATAATTATAGATTTTCATAAAGGGTGCCTTCCTTTTTAAGG
>CAZBOB010000180.1:0-6885 GCA_964492995.1 uncultured Desulfobacteraceae bacterium
CCAAGAGAAACACGCCGTCGCTACGCTGCACCGAAATCAAATGCGTTTACCCAGTCTTGAATTTCAGTGAAATCTTTTGGGTTCTGTTCCTTTTTTGAAAAGGGCTGTGACCGCCCGGGGTGAATCATCGGATGCAAGGAGGCCGGTTGACGGATCCATGTGTACCCTAACCATATCATCGGGCATATCAAAGTATTGAAACGGTTTACTATCAAGTGCTTTGGTCATGAACTCTATCCATATGGGAAGCGCTGCTCTGGCCCCGGTTTCGCGTTTACCCATTGTGATAAAAACATCTTGTCCCACCCATACCCCGGTTGCAATCGATGGTGAGAAACCAATAAAAAGTGCGTCTTTATATTCGTTGGTGGTCCCTGTTTTTCCGGCAATAGGACGGTTAATTACCCGTGCTTTTTTTCCCGTGCCTTCCTGGATTACCCCTTTGAGCATATCCGTCATGATGGCTGCGCCTGCTCGTGACATGACCACTTTTTTTTGGGGTTTTACACGCCAAACAAGCCGCCCACTTCGATCAACGACTTCCATGACGCCATAAGGTTTGATCAACTCTCCTTTATTGGGAAAAACCGCATAGGCAGCCGTTAAATTTATGAGCTTTACTTCCGATGTACCGAGAGCAAGGGAAAGATTCGGATAGAGGGTCGATTCGATGCCGAGAGTATACCCAAACCCGGCTACCGATGAAGGGCCCAACATTTCGATTAATCTGATCGCAGGTATGTTTTCCGAAAGTGCTAACGCCATTCTAAGCGTCATCTCACCCTTGTAATCTCCTGAAAAGTTTTCCGGCCTCCACTGGTTTCTCCGGTTTGCAATTTTAAAGGCTACCGGTGCATCGAGAATGATTTTGCTTTGAGGAAAATTATGTTCAATGGCATAGGCATAGACAATCGGTTTAAATGCGGATCCGGGCTGCCTTTTGGCGCTGGTTGCCCGGTTAAAAGGTGTTTCGTAAAAATTCTTACCGCCGATCATGGTGAGTATGCCACCGGATTGCACGTCCAGAGATATTAGGGCACATTCAGGCGCCGGATTTTTAATTTTCTGCTTTTTCATCCTGTTTTCAACGGCCAAAAGCCCGTTTGCAACGGCATGTTCTGCCGCATTTTGCAGCTTAAAATCAAGTGTTGTATAAACGGTCAACCCTCCTTTATAGAGTCTTGATGAACCCAGGGTTTCTTCAAGAAAATTTTTTATATAGTCCACAAAGTATGGCGCTTTGGCCAGATTATTGTTTTGTTTCCCGGGACAAAGCCGTTCTTCTTTTGCTTTAGTAAAGGCTGTTTCCGATATGATACCGGTAGCTTTCATCTGTCTTAAGACGATATTTCTACGTTTTATGGCAAGATCTTTGTCAACCAGAGGGGAATATCGTGACGGTGCTTTGGGAAGGCCTGCAATCAGAGCGCATTCGGCAAGCCCAAGGTCTTTTGCATGTTTACCGAAAAATATCCTTGCGGCCGATTCTACACCGTATGCGCCGCTTCCGAAATATACCTGATTAAGGTACAGTTCCAGGATTTCATCTTTTGTGTAACGTCGCTCAAGCTGAAAAGCCAGAAATGCTTCCTTGATCTTACGAAACAACGTTTTACGGGGCGTCAGAAAAAGAGTCTTGGCAAGCTGCTGGGTGATGGTGCTGGCGCCTTCAACAAATTTTCCGGCCCGGATATCACTGATGACGGCTCTGAGAATTCCTTTCAGGTCGACACCACTATGTTGATAAAATTTTCGGTCTTCAGTGGCGATCAGCGCTTTCTTAAGATAATCGGGTATGGCTTTGAGCGGAACCGGATCCCTTTTTTCTACAAAAAGTTCTGCCAGGAGCACTTTGTCTGCCGAGTAGATTCGTGTAACAGAAGACGGTCTAAATGTTTCAAGACTGAGGATCTGGGGAAGATCATGGGTAAGGGCAAGAAATGCCCCGGCCAAAATTCCTGAAAAAACACTACAGGCAATGAAGAGTAAAATGGCGACCTTCTTTTTATTAATGTATTGACTGTTTCTGTCCATAACTATAAATGTTAAATCCGGTTTCCAAAACGTTTATTTAAGGAGAATTTAAATGACACATCATCACCACCATCACCATGACCATGACCATGAAATTGAGAGTACTTTAACATTTGATGAAAAAATGATCAAACTGCTTGAACACTGGGTAAAGCATAATGATGATCACGCTGAAACATACAGGGATTGGGCAAAAAAAGCAAAAGAGAATAATATGGATGAAGCAGGATCGTTGATTTTAGATGCAGCCGAAATGACCCTTGTGATCAGCAGAAAATTTGAAGAAGCGGCCAGGATCATCCGCGGATAATCGGTTTTGGTGCAAGGACAGGAAGCTGATCAGGATTAATTTCAGACAGGCGTGGATACTGTTTGTCCTTTTCTGAAATGATCGGATCTTGAACCGGCCAGTCAATACCGATGTCAGGATCGGACCAGAGGATGCCCCCCTCGTCGTCAGGCGCAAAAAAATCCGAGCATTTATATAAAAAATGGGCAATTTCGCTTAGCACACAGAAGCCGTGAGCAAATCCTTCGGGAATAAATAACTGGCGCCGGTTCCGATCCGAAAGATGGAAACCCACCCATTTGCCGAACGTGGGCGAATCCGGCCGGATGTCGACCGACACATCAAATATCTCACCGGATATTACCTGTACCAGCTTGGCCTGGGAGTTTCTGATCTGATAGTGAAGTCCCCTGACGGCGCCTTGCACGGAATAAGAAAGGTTGTCTTGAACAAATACCGTATTAATGCCGCATTTAAAGTATCTGTTCCGGTTATATGTCTCCATGAAAAAGCCTCGGCTGTCTTCAAATATTTCAGGCTCAATGATAAGGACGCCCTCTATGGATGTTGTGATGATATTCATGATCTTCACCTTTTGAAATCCAAACAGGCTATACGGTTGCTTCGTCTTCGTCCTCAAATTGTTTTTTCAGCTTAAATGATTGTTCCAGATATTTTTTAAGCTTTTCTTGTACTTTGCCGTAAACGGTTCCTTCGGGAAAGTAGCCCTCTGGGTCCGGAGTCCCTGCCGGAACACCGGTTAATATTTCTATTCCTTCTTCAATTGTAGAAACCTGATAGATATGAAATTTTCCATTTTTTACGGCATCGATCACCTCTTTTTTAAGCATCAGATTTTTTACATTGGCCCGAGGGATTAAAACCCCCTGTTTGCCGGTAAGTCCCTTGCTTTTACAAACGTCAAAAAATCCTTCAATTTTCTGATTGACTCCGCCGATGGCCTGAATTTTTCCTTTTTGATTTACTGAACCGGTTACCGCAATCCCCTGATGGATGGGAATGTTTGAAAGGCTTGAGATAACGGCATACAGTTCCGTTGAAGAAGCACTGTCGCCGTCGATACCGCTGTAGCTTTGCTCAAAAGTGATGCTGGTTGATAAACTTAACGGGTAGTTTTGCGCGAAGGTTCGTCCCAAATAACCGGAGAGAATCAGAACGCCTTTGTCGTGGGTCTTCCCGCTCAGTTTGGCTTCACGTTCAATATTAACAACTCCCTGCTTGCCCATATAGGTTTCGGCCGTAATTCGGGAAGGACGCCCAAACACGAAGTCGCCGATTTGAAATACGGAAAGGGCGTTTACCTGGCCGGCGACCTCACCGTCCACATCGATCATAATGGTATCATCCACATAGGACTCGTGTATTTTTTCTTCATAAAGGTTATACCGAAATCTGTATTCATTGAAAGCCTTGATAATATGTTTATCTGAAACCTGTTTCGCATTCTTTTTCTTTGCCCAGTAGTCGGCCTCTTTTAAAATTCCCATGATCGCACCGAATCTGAGTGAAAGCTTTTTTTGGTTGGAGATATATTTTTCACCATATTCTACAATGGCGGTAACCCCTTTGGGGGTTAAAGGCAGAAGTCCCTCTTCTTTGCATACACGGGCAATGAATCGAGCATATTGTTGAATTGTATCCTGGCTTTTTTCCACCTCATGGTCAAAATCCGCCCTGACTGTGAAAATTTTATTAAATTTTGAATCATAGTTCTGGAGCAGATGAAAAAGGTGATAGCTGCCAAACAAAACAACCTTGACTTCCAGCGGGACAGGTTCCGGCCGAAGGGATGATGTACCGTATCCCAGGCCTGAAGCAAGATCTTCTATAAAAAGGAGTTTGTTTTGTAACGCACGTTTGAGCGCTTCCCACACGAACGGGTTCATGAAAATAGACTCGATTTCCATTATCAGATAGCCGCCGTTGGCTCTTAGGAGTGATCCGGCCTGGACCATGGTAAAGTCTGTGATAATGGTTCCCATATGGGCTCTTTTTTCAATTTGACCGAAAACGTTATGATACGTTGGATTTGTTTCAAAAATAACCGGTGCGCCTTTTAAAGATTTTTGATCTACCAGAACATTGACCTTATAGCGCTGAAAAGAGGGTTTGGCAGACTGAAACATAAAGCCTTCAACGGGTAGTTTTGCTTCTTGAGAAGATATAAAATCCTTAACGTTTTCCAGAATATCCGCCTGCACCTCGTCCAGATAGGCCAGAATGTCTTTGCACCCCTTGTATTCTTCCTTTACAATATCTATCCGCTGTTTCACCACAAACAGAGCTATTTCTTCCATGAGCTTTTCAACATGAGAAGTCATTTCCTGGTTGATTTTATTAAGTTCTCGGATCGTGGCGTCGACTTCGGACTGAACTATACTAATCCTTTCCTCGATTTCGGTTTGCGTTTCCTTTGGAAGGGCCATAAACTCCTCCGGTGAAATCGGCTTTTCTTTAACAATGGGGATGGTTTGATACCCGGTTTTGGTCCTGTTAATCTGGATATTCTTTTCCTTTGCCGACGCTTCGAGTTTCTGAATGATCTCTTTTTGTTGATCAGAATACTTTTTTTGGATTTCAGATTGTCTCAGGTGATACGATTCATGATCAAAGGCTTTGGGCAACTCCTTTTTCAGATCATCAATTAACTTGTTTATTGTTTTACTGAACCGGTTTGCTTTGCCTGTGGGCACGGAAATGGCTTTGGGGCGATATTCATCCTTAAAATTATTGACCATGCACCAATCAACAGGTGACGGAAGGGTTTTGGCTTGCTTATCGACGAGGTCTCTGATGATGGTGGATTTACCGGTGCCTTCTAATCCTGTAACAAAAATATTGTACCCCGGGCTTTTCATGTTCAGGCCGAAGTTTATGGCCTGAACCGCTCGCTCCTGTCCGATGACTTCATCCAGCGGATTTACTTCCGCAGTATTTTTAAAGGTAAACATCTTGGGATCACATATTGACCTAAGAACCGAAGGTTTTAATTCACATTTTTTTTTCATGATCTGCTCCTTAAATAAATAACCGGATAATAATCACACGTTCAATCATGGGAACGTCTTATATTTCATATGTTTTTTTTAAAATTTTAGCAATATCATTTTAACGTATTACCTGAATCTTGCACGAGTCGGAGGCTTTCATATGCAAGGCACTTAAGGGCGAAGCCATAGTTTGCTATTGCGAGCCCTTAATAACGCAGCAGATGAAAGCCTCCGGCTCGCCCTTTGGGGTGAAAATTGATGAATAAAAAAAACGTCATCCGATTTACCATTCAAGTAAAATGTAAGATGCGATGATGTTGTTTAAAACCGCTTCAATTAAGGATTATAAAGATTTTCATCAATTTTCATGCAAAATTCAGGTATTAAGTTTTTGAGGTAATGATGATTGTTTCTCAGTTCTGTTTCAGCTTGGGAAATTCCAATTAAATAATGCCCGAACAACATCCTCTAGCAGAACCATCGGAGCGATTCATCCCTGCTCAACGAATTGAACATGAAATTGAAATACTTCTATTGGAAGAAGAAGCGGCATTACATCTAAAAAGGCTTTCTGAATTCCATAAAGATCCCTTTGATCGTATGCCTGCTTGTGACCGAAGCAGACAGGGGTTATTATAAAATTCATCTTGACATATGATTTAATAAATAGATAACATTCTTCTTAGATCAATATTCCAACATTACATTATTCCATGTATAAGGCAAAAACTCAAGTTCTTTAAAACCCTTTTAACTTCAATAAGTTGTGGAATTTACGAGACGTTTAATTTTAACTTGTTGTAGAATTTTCTGAGATATTTTTATTAGGAGGTTAAATTATGGCCGAAGATCAAGTTGGTATAGTTGTCAATTTTTATGCTAAACTGAGTGTTGCTGCCATAAAGGTAACCGGCGGTAGCATTAGAAAAGGTGATTTGCTGAAGTACAAGGGGAGTACCACCGATTTCACCGAAGAAGTGACCAGCATGGAAATTGAAAATCAGGCTATTGAAGAAGCCAAATCAGGTGATTTGGTAGGGGTGAAAGTAAAAGAAAGGGTTCGAGAAAAGGATAAAGTCTATAGAGTTGTTGAGTAACTCCGAATCTGCTTAAAAGATGTTTCATCTCTGATAAAAGTTCAATAAATATAATTGGTACGGATATTGCGAAATTTTTTATAATAATGCCAATACCTAAAAAAACTTTTACCATTAGGGCTTCGGAAAATAATAAATCCTTCAAGATTGCGCCGGATTTTGGTTCGAATTCGAGGCGCATCAACGGGTGCATACTTTGCGTATTCACTCATCCGGCAGCAAAATAAGCATCAGGCCGCTTTAGTTTAACGTCTCGAAAGTTCTATAACTATGCAATTTTTTTAACAGATGAGATTGTAAGTTCTCAATAAGTTCTGGTGTATCAAATAATCATATTGACCCGGCCCCATAATTTAGAGACCTTTGAAAAACGTTCAATTTTGTTCAAGGCCAAGGAAGGCGAAAATTTTAACCACCCCAGTACGATCTGCCGGACCTACGGGGCAGGCAGGAA
>CAZBOB010000181.1:0-6868 GCA_964492995.1 uncultured Desulfobacteraceae bacterium
TACAATTAAAATCTGCGGAGATTCTGCGGAGATCAAGTGCCGGGAGAATCCGGTGTCGGGAGAATCCGGTGTCGCGTAGTCAAGCAGAGAGAATTATTTTTTATTAATTTTTTCTCCTTATTCCAGAATTTTAATATCATGCCTGTGGATCTGAAATTAGAAATGCTGTTTGTGTGTAATAAAAAATGTGCCTGTTGTCAATATCAAACATAGGTGGAGGGTTTGTTTCGCACTGATTTGCCTGGAAATCTATCACCAAAGCCAAATCCCAAGCAGTCGGCTAGGAGTTTTTTCATTACCCACAACTGTGAGTTACACTGAGTTTAAACTCTTTATTCAAACACCTTGACTTTGGGTAAAGCAATAAGTAATTTTTTTATTAAGACAACAATTTTAACGGGAGGATGCCATGAAAAGCAACGTCTATTTTATCGACTTAAGGGCCACAGCCAAGGAAAACCTTGTTGCAAAATTAGCAAGGCTGTTGGATACCGCCGGTCTTTCCGAAACAATCAAACAAAGGGATCTTGTTGCGGTCAAGCTCCATTTTGGAGAGCAGGGGAATACCGCTTTTATCCGGCCTGTATTTATACGGAAGATTGTGGAATCAATCAAAAATAACGGAGCGGTTCCGTTTCTGACCGATGCCAACACGCTCTATGCCGGGACACGAAGCGACTCTCCCCATCATCTGTTAACCGCGATTCAAAACGGTTTTGCGTATGCTGTTGTGGATGCTCCTATTATCATTGCCGATGGATTAAGAGGTAAAAGCGAAACAGCGGTAACCATCAATCAGAAAAATTTTAAAAAAGTGTACATCGGATCGGATATTATGGAGGCCGATGCACTGGTATCTGTGGCCCACTTCAAAGGACATGAACTCTCCGGTTTTGGCGGAACCATAAAAAATGTGGGAATGGGATGCGCTTCCCGCCGGGGGAAACTGGCGCAGCATTCAACTGTGGCACCCAAAGTGATAAAGGAAAAATGTGTGGGATGCGGAGACTGTACGGATCACTGTTCACAGAACGCCCTTTCATTAAAAAAAGAAAAGGCGGTGCTAAACGCAAAAAAGTGTATCGGCTGCGGGGAATGTATCATTATTTGTCCCAACGATGCCATACAGATCCAGTGGAATCAAGCCATACCTGTTTTTTTGGAAAATATGGTGGAATACACCCTGGGTGTTTTAAAGAATAAAGCAAGTAAAACATTGTTCGTAAATTTCATCACCGATATATCCCCGGCATGTGATTGTTACGGTCATAATGATTCCCCTATCGTAAGGAACATCGGCATCGTTGCGTCTACCGACCCGGTTGCCATTGACCAGGCATCCGTAGATCTTGTGAACCGGGAACAGGCGCTTCCGGAATCATGCCTTACAACGAACATCGAAAAAGGTGAGGATAAATTCAGGGGTATTTATCCTAACGTCGACTGGACCATTCAGCTCGATTATGCCCAAAGTCTTGGACTTGGAAGCCGAAGTTATAAACTAAAAAAAATATAAACGACTCCAAATGATGGTATTTTTATTTTCGGCTTGTTCGGATGAGTTGTTATGTCGCTCTTGTCCGACAACTTTTGCTGACAGAATGTCTATGGGGGGGGTGTTGCGGAATGATATGAAGATAGTCTTTATTTTTTATTAACGCTGCCTTGCCGGAGAGTTGTTTTACGGAATCACCAAAAAAATAGTTCATAATATCGTTGAGCCGGTTCCGAAGAACAGAATAAGAATAATGCCGTGCTGCAACCTCATAATTATAATTTACCATTTTTTCTCTTCGCTCCGGCGAGTCCATAATTTCTTTAACGCTATGGACGGTCTTTCTTGAGAGAAATCCGTCCATGACCGCAAGATCAAAACCTTGAGGCTCAATATCCCTTATAAATGTAGAATAACGATTGATCAGCATCGGTTTTTTAAAGTAGATGGCCTCTAGAAAAGCATTACCGAATCCTTCATACAGGCTGGGATATGTGATAAAATCAGCGAAAGGATAAACATCCCAGAGAGAATACCTGGCCCCACCATTACCATTGTTACACCAGGGATCGGCGATTCTGGTCGTTAATAGTCTAAGATTGATGTCATGCTCGCAAGCATATTCTTTTAACCATTCCACATATTCGAATCCTTCATCACCGGCTTCGTGGGATACCACCAGTTTGTTCCGGGGATCTTTCAGTTCCTTGACCAATTCAATGGCGTGTTCAATGCCTTTACGTTGAATGATGCGGGTCGGCTGTAAAATCATCCGGTCATCCGGTTTTAAACCCATGGATTCCCGGAAAACACGGGCCGCTCCAATATCCATCACGGGGGGGTTTTCAAAGTCGAGAACATTGGGAATGATAATCGAAGAAATCCCCGTGCGAAGTGCCAGTTGTTCCTGGGCTTCGGAATTTATCACCACATGTTTGATATTGTCCAGCTTGGGAGGAAACGCCATTCGGAGGTAATCGTTAACGGCATTTACTGAAAAACGGACCCGTTCCCAATAAAAATCATGAT
Organism: uncultured Desulfobacteraceae bacterium; assembly: GCA_964492995.1. Taxonomy (GTDB): domain Bacteria; phylum Desulfobacterota; class Desulfobacteria; order Desulfobacterales; family UBA11574; genus S5133MH16. Next base: position 2,525 of record CAZBOB010000181.1, read on the forward strand.
TGTGAGCAATGGTTGGAATCTGGGTCTCCGCAATGATTTCCGTCAATGCCAGTCCCAAAGGGACGTGCATCGGAATAGTGAGAACATTTTCGGCAATCAGAAGGTCTATGTTGAAATACTCGATGAATTCATGGAGTTGGACTTTAAGCAGTGATCTTAAATCGTGGATTGCTTGGGTAACCGGCGGTTTGCGGCCTTTTTTGCCCATAACCTGCGCATTGATCCATTTATTTTTTTCATTTTGGAAATGCGCTACAGGGACAAGATAACTTTTGTCACTATCCCGATCCAGTTCTCCGCCAAACCAGAAACAGTTGTGGCCATTTTTTTCAAAAACATCTGCCCACTTACTCGATTCCAGAGTAACGCCGTCTATTCCTGAAAAGCGGGTTGAAACAAATCCGATGTTCTTTATCATAGCGCAAACGCTTTTAAAAATGAAACGGATCGGTTTATTTCATAGAAAATGTTTTATCGAGTATTGAAAAAAGATATAAAATCAATTTTACCGATCAAGAATTTTTGTTGCCTTTACCTTAATATATTTCTGAATGTCAACAAAAAAAATCGATTTATCGCACTATTGGAAAAAAATCTGACACAGTTGCTTAAAAAAACTATATTGTGCTGTGAAACCTCTTCCACCGCTCCAGCAAATCTCCGATAACAATACATTCCAAGCCAAATGGGAGATATCCGGCATAACCTAAAAGCGGCATTTCAAAGATTTGAAACCCATGAACAAACGGGACGCTGTATTCCCATCTGGCCAAACTGTAATAGTTCCACATCTCCCAGAATCCTCCGCAAAAAAGAGCTGCGGCTGCGGACGTGATGATCAGGCTCCAATCTCCGTTGGCTATGCCCGACAGGATAGTGCATTCCCCGGTCAGGGTTTGGAGTGACACAATGACAACCAGAGGAGATACCCAGAGGAGAGGAAAAAGATAATTCGGCCAGACGCCGATGCCGGCCAGGCTTGCACCGGACATCAGTATGGCAGCCCCTGCCAACATTCTGGGATACGGGAACCTCAAGGGGCGAAAGTCCCCCACTCCCTGCTGGGTCCAGGAAGCACCGGCGATCCATTCCCGAGTTCCCAAAACCGCAGGAAGTACGGTTGAAAAAGAGAGTGTTGCGTAGCAGAAATACTCCCAGGAACTATAATGAACCCCGGTGTAGTTCCAGTTCTGGACAAACCGGTTCAGGTATTCAAAGAACCACCAAAATGAGGCGCTTAAGGGAAAAAGCAGTAGAAAAAAACGTGTGCGGTCTATCATCATACAGTGCCCGGTTCGTTTATGGCACAGGGCATTTATCACCAGGATGAAAGAAAACCACAAAGGAGTGAATGTGTGAGGCTGATATCGGGCAAACCAGGAAAAACGTGTCCATGCCAATATCCATGAAACAGCACCGGTGATAATACCCATCCATCCCCACCATGGAAAAGTATAAGTGGCCGAAGGTCTGATTTTAATCTGTCGGATCCGTACCATGGAGTTAACGATAAGGGGAAAAACCACTGCAAGGATAAAAAGGGTGTAAGCGATGAAGGCAACCCATGAAAACGGTGCATGGCAAACATACCGGGTTTCAGGGGGAAACTCCAGATACCGGGTAATCGGGTAACCTGCCAGAACCACACCCAGCATGGGCAACCCCAGCAACATTCCCGTCAGGATAGAAAATTTCAAAAATAAGCTTTTCACAGATCTCTCATTGGCTCTGATTAAAACCTTTACCGGAAAGATTTTTACTGGTATTCTTTTTTTGTATCCATTTTATCCATTATAACAGGATTTTCAGATGATTTCTCAACTTTTTCACATCTTTTGATCATGGAGACCTATAAAATGGACCGAACCATCCGAATAGGAGCACTGATATCAGGAACCGGGACAAACCTGCAGGCCATTATCGATTCCTGTGAATCGGGAAAAATAAACGGGAAAATAGTATTCGTGGGATCGGATAATCCCAATGCACGGGGTCTTGAAAAAGGAACCCGGCTTGGAATTCCAACGTTTGTGGTCGATTATGGATCAATCATTCAAAATTTCAAAAATACACCGGAAAAGGTTGTACCCCCGGACGATTTTGACCTTAACGATCTGCTTTCAAAACAGACTTTTTTTACAGCCGATGCCGACACTGAAACGGTGAAGGCTTTTATAATCACAAGGGCTGTTGCAGAGGCAAAACTTATTGATGCGATGAAGCATTATCCGTTTGATCTTCTGGTATTGGCCGGTTATATGAGGAATTTATCGCCTTATTTTATCGACAGGGTAAATACGGATTCAGATATACCGCGTATAATGAATATCCATCCGGCACTGCTTCCGGCTTTTCCCGGTGTAGATGGATATGGGGACACATTCCGATATGGATGCAAGATTGGCGGGTGTACGGTACATTTTGTCGATTACGGTGAAGATTCAGGGCCGATTATCGGCCAGAAGGCTTATGAAATACTCGAGGATGATACCCTAGATTCCATCAGAGCAAAAGGCTTGAAGCTGGAGTGGACGCTTTATCCGGAATGTGTAAAGATGTTTGCCCAGGGGCGACTTAAAACTGTCCGGATGTCCTATCAATTGAAGAATGGCAAGAAAATGGAGAGAACCGTAGTGAAAATTCTGCCGTCACCGGAAGACTAATTTGACGTTTCGGAATTTCGACAACTTATTTAAGTTAAAGGTAACTTTTCAATTATTTCTGGTGGATGAAATAATCATATTTACCCGCCCACTCCATTATTCTAACATTTTTCAGAAATTACAATACTTTTACCATTAACGGAATAGCAACAAAGGTGCCCAGAGAACTGCCCAGGTTAGTAAAAACAACCACCAAAAGGATTCGCGTTATCTTGTTTTTCCAGAATCCCTTTATGGAGAGTATGTCTTCCGGTAATTGTTCGAAATCCCTGACCTTGGGTTTTCGTGAAAAGGCTTCAACAAGCCCGGCAACCCATCCTGCAGCAATCATGGGATTCAAGGAAGTCAAAGGGGCGGCCAAAACCGACGAGAGAATCGTCAGGGGATGAGCCAAAGCAATGATGGCCCCAAGACCTGCCAGAATACCGTTTGCCATAACCCACCACGTTATCATATCCGTTCCGGTATTGGCCCCGCCATGATAAAAGCCTAAGACAAACAGCACAACTATGGCAATTGGGATAATCCATTTTAATATGGCTGATGTTTTTCCTTTGGGCGGGATTTTCTCAAGACTTTCAAAATCAATTTCCCGGTTCCAGTATTTTTTAATACCGGGCACATGTCCTGCGCCCACAACCGCAACAATTTTATTTCCGGGCGCCGTCCGGATTTTGTGGGTCAGATACTGGTCTCTTTCATCAATCAGTATATCTTTCAATGCCGGAAGTGATTTCCCAACATCGGCAAGAAGCGTTTCAAGCACATCCTCCTGCTTCATTTTTTCTATGTCTTCCTCGCTAATGTCGTCGATTTTTCCCAAGGATAAAACCAGTTGAAATAAAAGTTTGATTTTATCCCACAATCCCATGACACGCCATGTTTTTGTCAGGGTGATACGGATGTTCCTATCGGCAAGATGTATTCCTGCGCCCGCGGCCTCTCCGGCTTCAATGGCCTTTATCATTTCCTCCCCGGGTTTAATGTCAAATTTTTCTGCAATTCTTTTTTGAAAAGACGCCAGGAGAAGATTTGAAAGAAGAAGAAATGATTTTTTTTCCTTAATCACTTTGATGATATCTTTGTCCAGCCATTTGTCTTTTTGTCGAATGGACTGGAACCTGGATTCGCACAACTCAACACAGACCGTGTCAGGTTTTTCCGACTCAATAACATCGGCTACCAGCCGGACACTCTCTTTTGATACGTGTGCTGTCCCCAAAAGTATGATCTCTTTGCCTTCAAATACGAGTCGATGTATGTTATGGGGGTTGTTTATCATCTGAATTCGGTATATGTATCTTGGCCGGTTAATAATTTGATAAACTCGTAAAAAGTCCGATCTAGACGGTATCGTAAAAAGTTCAAATTCAAGGCGTGCAAATTTTGTAATTATGAGGCGTACTTTTAGTACGTTGAATGATTACGAAATGCAGCACAACGCAGAAGTTGGACTTTTTAGGAAACCGTCAATGATTTTTCGATGTTGCTAACATAATTATTACATTGACCATGTCAATACAACCTAAAAACTTGCACACATATTTTAAATTGCAGATTTTAGGTGAAATCTAAAACTTGCATTAATTATGAGGCAATCCATCTATGACACACCAAATTCAACCGGATACCGCCAGCCATTCGATTATAGAAGAGCCGTATTATCTTAGGACAGGGGATG
>CAZBOB010000182.1:0-6846 GCA_964492995.1 uncultured Desulfobacteraceae bacterium
GCTCGGGCCTTGCCGGAAACCAAAATCTACCATTTATGGATGGACACTAACTAATAGGAGGGCTCGTGGGAGTTTTTCTTTTAGAGCCCCAAATTAAGCGGAATGAATGATCAGCAACGAAATCGTACACTGTTTGAATGCATTAGGGATCGTTGCGAAAAAACAGCGCTTTTATGAATTCGTAATGAAAAAATAAAAAATGTTATCTGCCTAAGTTATTTATTTAAATATTGATACACTGTTTTTTCGTTACGAGACCTTATGAATGAGTTTGTACGGTGTAGTTGCGGATTATTCATGGAGCGGCTAAATTAAAAAAAACTCTCCGACCCCTAAACGAATACAACCCATTATCTGTTTTTTTATGCCATCCTCTGGATTTCCCTTAATTTTACTTCAAGCCGCTTTTTAGAAACCCGCACCGGTGTTTTAAGCTCTTGGGCAAAAACAGAAACCTTGAATTCTTCAATCAGCCAGAAATACTCCTCGATAGCCGCTTTTTTTTCTGCAGATGCTGATAGCGAAAGCCCTTGCAGTTGTTTATTAAGGCTTTCGGTAAAAACAAGGATCTCTTTTGCCTTTGCCCTGTCCTTTTCAAAATTAACCAAAGCTCGACGGGCACGGAAATCGATAGCCTTTATGTACCGGATAAGGTGGATGAGGCGCTCGGTGTCGTAAAGATCCATAAAAGTTTCAGGGACAAGCTTTTTAAGTTCTTCTCTTAAATCTTTTAAAAATTGCAGGGCGGTACGGTTTATGCGGTGAGCTATTTCCAGGTTATACAGGACGGTTCTGGTTTCATGATAAGCCTCAAGAACAGACATGCTTTGGTCTAATAATTCCCGACCCCTTGGGAGAATTGTCGGCGCGACAGATTCGGCATATGAATAAAAAGCATCTTTGGATCTTATGTTTTTACAAAACAGGGTGTTGATGATGCTTTCAAAGAGCTTTTTTTCAAGGCGTTTGGCCCCTCCAAAATAATTGGCCATTTTCTCATTTTTTTTAGGCAGGGTCAGAGCCTTTTTTAAGAACTTTAGATCCTTTGGAAAATAAATGGCAAATAACCGGGTGACACCCTCTTTATGAGAATCCACAGCCTGGTCCGGGTGGAGAAAAAGGTGTAAATTTACGCTTTTTTCCTGCCGAGATGCTTTTTGAAGACCGGGATAAACAACCCATTTTGACTTGTTTTCGGCTATTATGCTGATGCTTTCGGGTAGATCCGGAAAGTCCCAGCAGGTTATGCCGGTTCTTTCCCACTTTTTTCTGGCAGATTTAATTTCGCTCGATTCTTTTGGGCCGGTTTTAACTGAAATATTTTGGCGTAAAATTGACGGATCCCTGCCGGCGAAAAGTTCCTTGCCTTTCTGGTCGGTAATGGATATGCGCATTTTAAGATGGTCCGGCAAAAGATCCCAAGGCCAGGCCGATACAGGGATATCAAGACCGAAGCGATTATAAATAAAATTTCCAAGTTCTGTTATCAGAGAGCGTTGCGTTTTTGGCATTTCATCGATGATACCATCGACCGTATTTGCAATAGGTACCAGTTTTTTACGGAAAACTTTGGGAAGACCTTTAATAAGCGCGGTTATTTTTTCTCTGTAGAGTCCGGGTACAAGCCAGTCCAGCGATCCTGAAGGAACCATTGGGGCATAGGATAACGGTATTTTTACGGTTGCACCATCCTGGTTTTTGCCGGGGTCGAATTTGTAGACACAATCAAATCTGTGGTCCCCTAAATTAATGCTGTCGGGGTAACGAGACAGTTCTTTTTCATCCGGATGATACCGGAGAATATCCTCTGGTTTCATTCGCAAAAAAAGGTCGCTTTCCTTTTGTTTGATATGTTTTGAAAGGTTTCTCATATCATAACACCCTTTTAGCCTTTTATGGTAGAATTCGAACAATTCGGCATCACTGACAAGAATATTCCTTTTTCTGATCTTATCTTCCATGCCGCCAACCTCATCAATAAGTTTCTGGTTGTGCAGCATAAAATCAAACTTCTTTTTAACATCACCGTTTACCAGCGCGCTTTGAATAAAAATGTCAGATGCTTGGTCAGGGTCAATCCTGCCATAGGATACGGGTCTTTGTGGAACGATAATGAGACCAAAAAGGCTTACCTGTTCGGAAGTGACAACCTCGCCCCGGTTTCTTTCCCAGTGTGGATGAAGATAGGTATATTTGCACAGGTTTTCACCCAATTTTTCCAGCCAGTCACTATCAATGTTTGCGCATGTCCTGGCAAAAAGTCGTGATGTCTCAACCATTTCAGCAGCCACAATCCATGTTTTTGAAGTGTTGAAAAGGGTTGATCCCGGAAAGATCATCACTTCTTTTCCTTTTGTGGCTTGAAAGATATTTTTTTCCTTTTTAACTGCAATGTTGGAGAGAAAACCGCTCAAAATCGATTTGTGAATGGAAGTATAAAGACTTCCGAATTCAGAGTGTTGATCAGGATGTTTGGCTTTTGACGGTCGAGCCGGAGTGCTCTGTTTTATTCGGGCATCTTTGGCCTGATGTTTGTTATCATCCAAACCGTATTCTCTGAGTACTTCAGAAAGCTGGGCATGGATATCCCGCCATTCTCTCATCCTTTTAAAAGAAAGAAAGTGAGTCTTACAAAATTTCTTCATGCTTTTTGTGGTTTTTTCTTTTTGCCGGATCCGGTGGTATTTTCGCCAGATATTAAGAAGGGTGATAAAATCGGACGACGGATCATTAAACGCTTTGTGAATTTGATCCACTTCCTGAGCTTTCTCTGCGGGCCGTTCTCTTGGATCCGGTATACTCAGTGCAGCACCAATAACCGTAATCTCTTCAAGACATCCTTGGCTCTGTGCTTCAATGAGCATCCGGGATATTCTGGGGTCAACCGGCATTTTTGCCATAAGCTTACCCTTTTCAGTGATCGAAAAGGTTGTTTTTTCTTTTGATTTCTTTTGGCGCGGTCCAGGGACGATGGCTCCGAGTTCGTAAAGAAGATCAAACCCATCCTGTATGCTTTTCGATGCCGGCCGATCAATAAATGGAAAATCCGATATATCGCCAAGTTTCAGTGAGATCATTCTCAGGATGACTTCCGCGAGGTTGGCTCTTAAAATTTCTGGCGGAGTAAAAACCGGACGCTTTTCAAACTCTTCTTCAGAAAAAAGTCGTATGCATACCCCGTTTTCCACCCTGCCGCATCTTCCTTTTCGCTGATTGGCACTGCTTTTTGATATTGCGGTGACCGGAAGGGAGGTGGTTCTTGATCTTGGCGTGTACCGGGATATGCGCGCAAGGCCGGTGTCGATGACATATTTAATTCCGGGTATGGTTATGGAAGTTTCAGCGATATTGGTTGCAATAATTATCTTTCTGGAGGGAATGTGTGAGAAAACTTTTGATTGCTCAGAACCTGCAAGTCTGGCAAATAGAGGAAAAATAACGGTGTTTTTGTAATTCCTTGCTTTGATGAGTTTGCAGTTTTCACGAATATCCTGTTCGGTGGGCATGAAGACGAGGATATCTCCGGAGCGGCTTTTTAGTTGCAGGTTGTCAATTGCACTGACCGCCATTTCAATATGGGTTTGTTCATCATCATCTTCGAGTTTTGAGTCAATTGCGGAATAGCGTATTTCGACCGGGTACATGCGACCGGATACTTCTATCACAGGCGCGTTGTCAAAAGCCGTTGAAAATTTTTCCGTGTCAATGGTTGCAGAAGTTATGACAATCTTAAGGTCTTTTCTTTTTTTTGAAAGGGTTTTTAAAATTCCCAGGATAAAATCGATATTCAAACTTCTTTCATGGGCTTCATCAATGATGATGGTATCATATTCATTCAGATAGGGATCATTTTGGGTTTCGGCCAGAAGGATACCGTCTGTCATGATTTTAATAAACTCATGGGGGCCGGTTTTATCTTTGAATCTGATTTTATACCCTACGGACCTGCCCAGCTCTTCTCCGAGTTCTTCGGCAATACGTCTGGAGACAGTGGTTGCAGCGATCCTTCTCGGCTGAGTGCAGCCGATCTTGCCGTCGATGCCGCGTCCGGCCGCAAGACAAAATTTTGGTATTTGGGTGGTTTTACCCGAGCCGGTCTCACCGGAAATTATGACCACCCGGTTTTTCGAGATGGAGTCTATTATTTCGTCTTTTTTAGAAAAAATGGGGAGGGCATCATTATAGATCGGCTTCGGACGGTTTGCTTTTCGCCATGATTTTTTTTTGATGGATGTTTGAAGCCTTTTTTCCAGCCGAACCAGTTTGTTTTTAATTTTATCTTCAGACGCGAATTTGATTCCGGATTGTTTAATCCGTATTAATTCACGACGGATGGCGTGTCTATCGGCACGAAGCGCTTTGGGTAAAAGCGACTCAATTTTTTTCAACATATTATGGTAAATACAGTTTAACGGTAATGGTATCTTAAAGAGTCAGAAAATAACTTTCACGAACGTTTTAAGGCTTTTTTAAGTGCAGCCGTGTGAAATTTTCCGGCCAAATGGACCGGGCTTTTACCGTAAATCGGGTCCCATCCTGCAGGATCCGCTATGCAGTAGTATTGAACGTCCAGACCGATACGAATTATTGCTTCTTCAACGGGAAGGTTCTCAACGCGACGCGCTGTTTCCCAGGTCGCGCCACACGGAGCCCCGCGCAGCACGGTAATTCGGGTAATAATTCCATCAACAACCTTCACAGCGAACTCCGGTGCGCCAAACATGTTTCCATAATTACCCAGGCAGACCTGCCGGGATAGCCCGCATCAGGTCGGGGGGGTAAATACCCCCTTGACACGAAATTTCTTTCCCGAGGCGACCACGGGAATTTTTTTGTCCCGGCAAACAACGGCAAGGTCATAAGAAAGGTCCGGATGTTTCAGATAATCCAGAACCAGGTCGGCCTCAATGTTCCTGGGTATATACTCTTTTGTATCATCGATAACCGTAGGCAGCTGAGCATCGATGGATATGATTTCAAGGGAAAAACAGTTGTTTCCGTATTGTCTGACACCCTCTATCTTTTTGACGCCGCTGCCGTTTTGCTGAAAAACCAAAATGTTTTGGACTTCAGGAGCAGGTTTTTGCGATTGACCCTTTGATTTATTGTTGTCTGTACATTTTATATCATTCATTCTACGTCCTTATTCCTGTTCATCGCTATAAAGGGAATTCATGCCGAAACGTTCAAACCACCACTCTTCTGCCGAGATATAATTCCTGACCTCTTGTTCGGAAAAAGAAAATTTATAGTTTTTACAGTATTCATTGATAATCCGGTAAGCAGCGATAATCTTGGTTGTCATTTCCTTGCATTTTTCACTATTTTCATTACACCGGTCTGGATGCCATTTACGGATGAGATTTCTATAATTAGACTTGATTTGTTCCATGGTTGCCTGTTCAGACAATTCCAGCAACATCCGTGCTTCATTAATTTGTTGATACTTTTTCATTTGGTGGTCTTTCCATATGTTACAATATTAACCTTTAAATGAAACATACCCTCCATCGGAAGTCAACCATCATCTTACTGTATTCCAGGGTAAACGCATTTGATTTCGGTGCAGCTTAGCGTCGTGGAGCGTTCTTCCTGTATTGGGATTCAAATTCGTTTGCCCTGTTCTGTATTCTTTGTAACGTCTCAATAAGTTCTGGTGTATTAAATGATGATATTGGACCCGGCCCCATAATTTATTGAGATGTTTCTATTCTTTTCAATAACAACCTGAAATCGTCGCAGAATAACATCCATATCTTCTTGACAAAAAAAAGATTTAAAAGTAGTTTTTCAATAAAAGTTTAATAATTCCGAAGAAAAACCTCTTACTCCTTCAAATGTTCACCGGCATGGATAAATAAGATCAATGGGTAAATGTTGAAGCGTTTAATATACCGGCAAATTTTTGTCTATATAGGGCTTTTAAGCGTAAAGATCATATCTTCAAGTTACAGGGTCAGAGTCATTAAACCCGAGATTGAGCTGAACGTTCTTAAAAGGGGACAGGTTCCGATTTATGCTTCGTGGCATCAGCGACTCTTTCCGGGTATCACCTTTTTCGCCAGGCGCAAGCCGATTTCAATTATAATAAGCCAGAGCAAGGACGGAGAACTTATTTCCAGAATTGTTAATCTGCTGGGATGGCATCCAGTGAGAGGTTCCTCTTCACGCGGGGGGAAAAAAGCTTTGAGAGAGATCTACACCCTTTCGAAAAAAGGGTACAAAATCGCTCATATCGTCGATGGTCCAAAAGGTCCACGGAATGTTGTTAAACCCGGTTTGCTTATAATTTCAAAGATATCAGGAATGCCCATAATTCCAACCATTACCTCTGCTGAAAAAAAATGGGTATTTAACAGTTGGGACCGGTTCATTGTCCCGAAGCCCTTTTCCCGTGTCATCATCAGGTTCGGAGATGAAATCAACGTTCCGAAAAATCTGAAAGGGCTCGCTTTTGAAAAGAAACGCTTTTCCGTTGAAGAGACCTTGAAAAAATTATATGTTGAAACCGACTTATTATGGAAAATGCCAGGTAAAATAAAAGAGATGTTTAACCATGTGTAAAGACATTCGTGAAAACAAGCAAGAGCCGCCGGAAGGTAATCGGGAAGAAAATATCGAGAAAAGGGAAGAAAAAAAAGAATGGAAAAATATAATAAATCTGCCCGATGATTTGGATTTTGAAATTCATTAAAATATGATGAATTAAAAAATAATGAGTTCGTAAAAAATCGAATTCATCACTGTTGTTTATAATAATAGTTATAACTTCTGGATGAATATGGAAAATCGGATAATTCCTTAAGGGTCAGATATCCGGGTTCAACGTGCCATATTGGCTTGTCC
>CAZBOB010000183.1:0-6767 GCA_964492995.1 uncultured Desulfobacteraceae bacterium
AATGCATGAAGTTAAATAGTGTCCATCCATAAACGGTCTTTTTGCTCAATCTCTGCGTTATGTTCAAAAAATTAATTCGCCAAAGTTCGGTGGCGAATAAATCCTCGGAATATTAAATATATGCCTGTGGTTATTTTTTTCACATGCCTTGATCTTGAACAAAAATCCTCATTTCTGAATGGACACTAAATAAATGAGGGGTCGGGGAGTTTTTCTTATAACGCTTTGTAAATAGCGTAATGAATGATCAGCAGCGAAATCATACACTGTTTGAATATATTAGGGATCGTTAAGATAGAACAGCGGTATTTTGTGTTCGTAATTAAAATGCGTTAAGCGAGTAGTCATATAACCTATTTATTTAAAGCCATATTTTCTGTTCTTTCTTTACGAACCCTTATGTATGAGTTTGTATGATGTAGTCGCTGATTATTTATGGAGCTATTGAATCTAAAAAGCACCCCGACCCCTATCAGGAGGCTAATAAATGATCGACATTGTAAAACGATTTTTCAGCAAAACCAAAGTCAATAATTCCAACACCGAAAAACAGAACAGAGAACACGACTTGTGCGTTGCCATTTGCGCTCTGTTTGTGGAGATGGCGCGAATAGACGGAACGTTTACCCAAGAGGAGTTGGAATCCATTCTTTCGATTCTAAAAGAAAAATACGGCTTATCCGGAGAACATGCCGACGCGCTGATTGAAGAGGCCGATAGAGAACTTGAGCAAAGCGTGGACCTCTGGCAATTTGCCAGGCTGATCAATGAGAATTATTCAACAGAAGAAAAAATAGAGATTGTTGAAACCCTATGGCAGATTGTTTATGTTGACGGGAAGATGGATCAGTACGAACACTACCTGATGAATAAGCTTAAAAACTTACTGCGTCTTACTCACAGTCAGTTAATCGATGCGAAGTTAAAAGTAAAATACTCACGTTGAACAAAATGGGGTGTTTCGTATCTCCTGCATACCCGACAATTGCGAAATTTAGGCGGCACCTGATCATAGGTTTAAACCTAACCCGGATAAACCGGAAAAGTTACAAGTGAGCTAAAGTTTGAAGTGATCTAAAGCCCGCCCTGGTGCTAATCGTTCATATATTGATTTGACTTATGCACCATTACAAACATGACTTTTTGAGTACAGAGTATTGGTGATCGGTCTGGGCCAGGGTTAAGGAGTCGCTACGCTCCGGCTTCTATACAAATTGGCAGTATTCCCTAACTTTAGTCACTTTAGATCACTTTAGTCACTTCACACTTAATTGGCTAAGCATTTTTTTGCCACAAAAAGCACAAAATTTACAAATATTGTCCTTGTAATATTGTATCACAATTTGAAACGCTCAATTTAGGTTGAATTATGTCCGTAATCCTTAAAAACCTTTCAGAAGATGATGCTGACACATACCGGCTGGTCCTGACCTCAACCGGCATCTCTCACCACGTGAGAAAAGGGGGATCCGGATGGGATATACGGGTTAATGATACGGATTATGAAAAGGCCCTAATTGCAATCGAACAATATCTTATAGAGAACCCGGAGTTACAGAAAACTGAAGACCCTCTATATTACAAATATCAAAGGACATTCACAGGGATATGGGTATCTATTATATTGATCGCATGCCATGTCGCTATTATGGTCGGTGACAAAAGTGACTTATTTATAAAAATATACGGATCATCGGCTTTTCGTATTTTGCACGGAGAATTGTACAGAAGCGTGACATCCCTGATGCTTCATGCCGATCCATTACACCTTATGGGCAATATTGCCGGTATTGCTATTTTCGGGACTGCTGTTTGTACAATCATGGGTTGGGGGGTGGGCTGGCTTATGATTCTTGCCACCGGAATCGTCGGTAATTTGACCAATGCTTTATTATACAAGTCCGGTCATATTTCGATTGGAGCTTCTACAGCTATATTCGGAGCAATCGGTATGCTGAGTGCTCATCAGTTCTTCAAGAAATTCAAGCAACCCGGGCAAAAGATAAAAGCGGTTCTCCCTTTAGCTTGTGGTCTGGCACTTCTGGGAATTCTCGGTTCTGGAGAGCACTCTGACGTGATGGCTCATCTATTTGGTTTTTTAGCAGGAATTGTATTGGGGTCTCTGTACAGTATATTTGTGAAGGGTCCAAAAACAAAGGGATATCAGGCCGGTTCGCTTTTACTAACATTATGCTTACTTGTTATGGCCTGGTTGAAGACCTTTTGATGAATAATAGCATCTGAAAATAGGAACTTTTTAAGCTAAGTTGAGCGATTGTCGAGGTTGCCGCCCCGGTGAAATAGGCTTCGCCCCGATGAAATAGGCGCTGCATTTCATTGGGCAAGCATTTCACAGGGCAGGCAGATACAAGGAAGATGCCGTTCCGCTATAGTCAACTATGCGGGACGACATCTGACGCAGTAGATGCGGCAAGATCGGCAATCCCACAGGGTTTCAAATTTTAAAAATATAAATTAATTTAATTCATTAAAAATAATAGATAGTTAATCCCCTTTTTAAATTTGAAACGCTCAGTTTAGGTTTAAGTATGTCAGGAAAATTGTCGATATGTATAAAAAAGTTCCAGCGGTATCTTGCCCCCCCTTGGAACTTTTCAAAGCCCCCCGGGAAGAGATCCCCCGGGGGCACTAACTATCTTCCTTTTTAACGCTCTTGGAGATTTGGTAACTCCAAGGGCTTTTTTTTGTGATCCTAATCCGGTTCGTACGATTTAACCGGAACCGCCGGGGAAGTCCCGGTAAACAGACCCATTACCGACTTAATCCCGACTCTGTTTTCAGCCTAAGCACAGACTTTTTCTAATCAAAATGCATGATCAACAGGGTAAAAATTATCGTAAGCGTTCACGGTTCAGGGTTAATGGCCTTGCGATTTTTTCATATTTTTGCTTTTAATCCCAACCCACAATATTGTGCACGGCTCAAATTTTTGAGGTGAACCTGCAATTTCTGAACCCTGAACCTCTGAACCCTAAACCCCTGAACGGTTACAAAAACATGAAAGACCTGTGACGTCACTGAAGGAATTTGGATTATAAAAATGGACAATAACGTCGAAGAGTTGTTTGACCAGGGCATTAACAGGTTTAATACTGATGCATACGAAGAGGCAATCAAGATTTTTAAAAAAGTTTTAGAAATGAATCCCAACCATCCGGATGCATTGTATTACAGAGCGCTTGCCTGGGCAAACAAAGGCGATTATAACCAGGCGATCGCTGATTTCACAAAAGCGGTGGAAAAAGATCCGTTCGATACGGACAGTTTGATAGGACGTGGAGAAGCCTGGCAGAGCAAGGGAAAATCTAAGCGGGCTCTGGCTGACTTTAAGAAGGCGCTTGGCATAGATCCGGATAATCCGGATTATCAAAAGCTTGTTGATGATCTGGAAGAAAAATAACAAGTATTTAAATCATTTTTCTTGAAATCATTCCTGATTTAGGCTATCTAACCTTTTTGGATGTGCAGGATTTGAATTCGAAGTCCTATAAAATCTTTTCTTTATAGTTAAACAACCGCTTTAATAAAATATTACAACTTATTTAAATAATTAAATAAAAAAAATATTGCCTGGGTGGCGGAACTGGTAGACGCAAGGGACTTAAAATCCCTCGGAGCTTAGTCTCTGTACGAGTTCAAGTCTCGTCCCGGGCACCAGATCATAAGGGGTTTAGCAAAACAGCGCGACCCCTTTTTTTGTTATTTCATAAATTGAGCGATTGTGGAGGCTTGCCCGCCTCTGGCATGGTTGCTGCAGTTAAGCCCCGCTTGGCGGGATCTCCGCTTCGCTACGACAAGTCTTGAGCGTAGCGAAATCCCGCTCTGCGGGAGAAGATGCCGTTCCGCTATAGTCAACTATGCGGGACGGCATCTGACGCAGTAGATGCGGCAAGATCGACAATCCCGGAGGGTTTCAAATTTTAAAAATATAAATCAATAATTCATTAAAAATAAGAGATATTTGGTCACCTTTTAAAATTTGAAACGCTCAGTTAATGATAGGTTGGTTTATCATCATCCTTGTATTTATCACCGTCTATAACTTTGAAACGAGATCGTTTCCTTTTAAGCCGCCATTCAAGGTATTTTAGATAGATCAAATTGGGATCCAATAGAGTTCCCGGCCCTTTAAAATAGATATAACCAAAAAGGATTCCGCCAAGATGATATGCACCGTGCGGGTTGGCTTTGGCCAGAAAGGTCAAAAGGGTTATTAAAACGGTTCCGTAACTGATATACTTTGCCTTTATAGGTAAAATAAACATCAGAAGTATTGTGGCTTCCGGGTTTGACAATCCAAAAACAACGATAAGGGATAAAAGACCCGGCATCATGCCCAAAAACGGCGCATTAAAACCGGAAACGCTGCTAAAGGCAAGCCCGCATAAAGCACCACCTAAAGCAGATAGATAAAAAAGGATTAAAAACCGCTTAGAGCCCAATACATGTTCAACCGGCGCGGCAAAAAAATAAAAGACGATGCAGTTAATCAAAAAACTGATAGGCGCTTGAGGATTGTGAATAAACGGATGGGTAAAAATTTGCCAGATATGAAAGTTCTTAAACTTTAAAGGGTAAAGCTGAAGAGCCGGAACGACCGGGATTTTTAACCAGTGCTCAAATAGAAGCTCTAAAATATAGATTGCCCCGTAAATAAGTAAGAGTCTTTTTCCGAGAAGTGTCAGATTTGATCCAAATCCATAGGACATTTTAAATCGATCCGGGTTCACAAAATCATCTCCCTATAGGTTTTTAGGTATCAATTTTATTGAAATTGTTCAGATCTATAAAACTGATTCAACATTTTTTCAAGTGATAAAAATCCTTTTACAAGATCAGCTCCTTTGGAGACAAAATATCCTGACCGGGACAAGCCGGCCTCATGCTTCGCTTCCGGCCCGTAAGGCTACTCGGACGGAGGGTAAAGATTAATACAAGGGCTAACCGGTTTTGTTGACACGATGCCCATATTAAAGTACATGTATATACAAAGTTACTGACGGGAGCACAACATACAGAAGATAACCATAACCGATTTCAAAGGTCTCTCTGAACCTAATTGAGCGAAAGTCGAGGATGCCCCAGATTCCCCCGATAACGGGATCTTCGTTTCACTACGAAAGGCGTCAGGGGTGAAGCCCCGCTCATAAAGCGGGATAAACCTCCGTCAACTACTGCGAACCCGTGACAACGCAGAAGATGGGGTATCATCGGCTTTCCAACAGGGTAAACAAAATCGAAATAAAATAACAGAATTCATATCTCACTGATGGTAGAGATATTAAAATATAGTCGAATCATCAAAATACTTATTGAAATAAACATATTATGATCGTTTTCGGTTTTGTTTACGCTCAATTAGGGTATGAGGGAGTGCTGGAACCTATTTAAATCGGAGACAAAAATACCATGGAACTTTCATCTTTAAATGCAATTTCTCCTGTTGACGGCCGGTATCGCAAAGTTGTTGAGAAACTTGCCCATTACTTTTCTGAAGGTGCACTGATAAAATATCGGGTGCTGGTGGAGGTGGAATATTTTATTGCATTATGCAATTTGCCAATTCCTCAACTGACGGATATTGACAAGAGTATATTTGAAGCACTGAGAAGTATTTATAAGGAGTTTTCCCATGATGACGCCCGCAAAGTAAAAGATATCGAGGCGGTTACCAATCATGACGTCAAGGCGGTTGAATATTTTCTAAAGGAAAAATTTGATGAACTTGGATTGCAACGCTTCAGGGAGTTTATCCATTTTGGGTTAACTTCCCAGGATATTAACAACACCGCCATACCCTGCTCATTGAAAGGTGCATGGGTCGATGTTTTGCAACCTGTTTTAGATGACGTTATTGAAAGTTTGAACGAACAAGCGAATCAATGGAAAGACGTGCCCATGCTGGCAAGAACTCACGGCCAACCCGCATCACCCACCAGCCTGGGCAAAGAAATTTTTGTGTTCGTGGAACGGCTGAAAAAACAGAAAAACCTGTTGGAAACCATCCCGTTTTCCGCCAAATTCGGTGGGGCAACCGGTAATTTCAATGCACATGTTGTGGCCTATCCTGAAATCGACTGGACAGACTTTGGAGATCATCTCATAAACCAGGTTTTAGGACTTGAACGATCAAGGGTTACCACCCAGATCGAACATTATGATAATCTGGCAGCATTTTGTGATAACCTTAAACGGATCAATACCATTCTAATGGATCTGAACAGGGATATATGGTTGTATATTTCCATGGATTATTTCAAACAAAAGATCAAAGCCGGCGAAGTTGGATCTTCGGCCATGCCTCATAAGGTCAATCCCATCGACTTCGAAAATTCAGAAGGCAACCTGGGTGTGGCCAATGCGGTTTTTGAACATCTTTCCGCCAAGCTGCCGGTTTCAAGGCTGCAGAGGGATTTGACCGATTCCACGGTTACAAGAAATATCGGGGTGGCGCTTGCCCATACGCTGATCGCCTTTAAATCCCTTTTAAAAGGACTGGATAAATTGATTTTAAATTCCGAGGCGATTCATGCCGATTTGCAGGATAATTGGGCGGTGGTTGCCGAAGCCATCCAGACCGTTTTGCGCAGGGAAGGGTATCCGGAACCTTATGAAGCCCTGAAGGAATTAACGCGGACCCATTTGCAAATTGACCAAAAGGCGATCGTTGAATTTATAGAAAACCTGAAGGTTGATCAAACCGTTAAAGAAGAATTAAAAAAAATAACCCCCCATAATTATACGGG
>CAZBOB010000184.1:0-6748 GCA_964492995.1 uncultured Desulfobacteraceae bacterium
AACAGAAGGTGAAACTTTGCGCTTGACCGTGTCTACTTTTTTGGGGCAATATCACTCCAGCAAAAGTAGTCAACAGACATTTAAAAGAAAAACATTCAGATGAACAGCTTATTATCTGGTCATTCGGCTATGCAATGGATAGCAATTCACCTTTAGGGTGGTATGAGTCAAAAACACCTCTTTATCTGTTGGAAGAGAAGGAGCAAAGGCAGGTTTTTGAAACTGAAATTGATAAATACATTCAAGCCACCAATAAAATTTCCGATAAACGTGTCGGTTATTTAGTCTATTCGATCAAAAGCGCCTGGTTTGATGAAAGCAACGACAAAAATAAAGATCAGAAAAAATCTTTCAATAATGATAAGGCAGCAGAAATTGCAAAATGTTTCTGGAATAACACCGAAAGAAAATTTTATGAACTTATGAAAGCGCTTTATGACAATGCCAATAAATTTACCGATGAGAAGAAAGTTGAGTTTAGAAGAGACTGGTATCGGCATATTAAGTATGAAGCAGAGAAAGTTTTTGATCGATGGGCATTTAGGGGCAGCATACAGACTAACCCAAGACGCGTGGCCAAAGCGCATAATCAGTTGATGAAGAATTTAAACAGCAAATCGCTGAAACAGGATATACTCGCCCTACCATAGGAGGATAAATGATGAGTGAATTAAAAGAGCCTATACTTTTCGAAAAAGGCCATCCCGCCAGCGACTTTTTATTAGAATGGTGGGATGGATTGAAACAAAACAAAGGGGATAGAGCCGAACTAAGGCGTTGTAAAAATCTAAAAGAGATTCAAATGGCTTCGGCCTATCAGCGTTGCTACTGGCAATTAATTAAACACTTTGCCCAGGAAAGTCAGGGGCCTTCCAAAGAACAGATGGCCATTATTATTGGTTTGGCGGCTTATATTGAGGAGAATGAAACAACATATATTGAACGACAAAGTAAAAAGGAACAAAAATATTATATTGGCTTTCAAATGGCCGAGTCAAAGGGAAAAGAAGAAGGAACCCCTCCTAAACTCAGCGAATTGCGTTTCCGTCGGTTACTGAAAATCAGAGATCGGGAAAAATTATACCGCTTTCTCATTCAGACCATTCGCTTGCTGGATAAAAAAGTCAACCTTCTGGATTTGTTAAGTATTGCCTATTTTTGGGGTGACCCGAAAAAAACGAGGCTTGCCTATAAATATTACGAAAAAGCCAATCTTGAAACTAAATGAAGGAGATTGCCATGACAGACAACCGTTTTATACAATTGCATTTACTTGTTACTTATCCGCCATCCAACCCAAACCGAGATGAACTCGGGCAACCTAAAACAGCGATAATGGGCAATACACAGCGCTCAAGGATTTCATCGCAAAGCCTGAAAAGAGCCTGGCGGACTTCGGAGATTTGGGAAAAAGAAGGCTTAAAAATCGGCACAAGAACTAGGGAGCTGTTTTTATCCAAAGAGCATGGCTTGTATAATAAGTTGTTGGAAAAGCATAGGGAAAAGAAAGCAGAAGCATATACAAAAGCAATGTTAAGTGTTTTTGCCAAGACAGCTAAAGTGAAGCAGAAGGCCGAAGCGCCGATTGACGAGAAATTTGTTGGTAAAGAAATCGTTACCGAGCAACCGATACACTTTTCCGACACAGAAATCGAAAAAATCAAAGCACTTGTTGATCGTATCGACAAAGAGCCGACCAAGGAACAGTTAGAAGCTCTGCTTGATGGTGCTCCTAGAGACATAGATCTTGCCATGTTTGGCAGAATGATTGCCAAACGTCCGGATGCCAACGTGGAAGCGGCTGTGCAAGTTGCTCATGCCATCTCCATTAACGAAGTTGAAATTGAAGATGATTTTTTTACCGCCGTTGATGATTTAAATAGACACGGTTCCGCTCACATGGGTGAGCAGGAATTTGTTTCCGCGATTTATTACCTGTACCTCTGTGTAGACAATAAATTGTTATTAAAAAACCTTAACAATAACAAACAAGAAGCTATGAAATCGCTTAAAGGTTTAGTAAAAACAGCTGCTATGGTAGCGCCTTCCGGCAAACAAAATAGTTACGCCAACCGTGCCCAGGCCTTTTACATTTTGGCAGAAAAAGGCGATGCGCAACCCAGAAACCTGTCACTGGCATTCCTTAAGGCAATGCCAGCCGATGACCCAAAAAAGGCGATTGATCAGTTAAAATGTATAAAAAACAAATTCAATACCGCTTATACTAATGAAAAAGACGAGGAGAACAAACCAAACCAAGAAAAAGAAATGAATTTGTTTAGCTCAGAAGATGAAAGCGTCCAAGAAAAAATAGGGACATTACAAGAAATACTCGATTTTATCGGTGGCCCAAAATGAAAAACTATTTGATATTTAGGCTTTATGGCGCTCTAAGCTCTTGGGGGGACATTGCCGTGGGAGATATACGACCAAGTTACCGCTATCCCTCTAAATCAGCGGTTATCGGTCTAATCGCTGCAGCATTGGGCGTTAAACGGGATGAACATGATAAGCAGTCTGAATTGGCCAAACTGATTTTTTCAGTCAGAGTAGATGTTATAGGTAGCCCAATTGAAGATTACCACACTGTGCAGGCACCTAGCGACCAAGCAATCAAAAATGACCGGGCTAAAGAGTATTGGACGCGCATTGACGAAATTTATGCCATAAAATGGCGTGTTGTTCGATCTAAAAGCAGTGCCGAGGCTGGGGCCATCCAATCCAGAAGAACTTATTATTGTGACTCCATCTACACGGTTGCGCTATGTGAAAATAAAAATGAAAATCTCAATTGGCAAACCCTTAAAGTTTCTAAACTTAAAGACTTTATTGAGTTTTTGAGGAAACCTCAATTTGTTTTGTATTTAGGAAGAAAATCATGCCCGCTAGGGTTGCCGTTAGAGCCACAGGTTGTACTTGCAAAAAATTGCCGAAACGCTTTTCAGCAAGCAAAGTTTAAATTCGCTGACGAATTGAATTTCTTGCTTAAGAAGGCAACTATTCTTCAATATTACACTCAAGAAGAGATTGAAGACAGTCATATGAAACTTTCAAGGCGGGACCAGCCTGTCAACCGTACCACCTGGCAGTTTACCGAAAGGGATGAATACTATTTCAGCAAATGAGGAACGGCCATGTATTTACACAAAATTTCTATAGATAGAGAAGCCTTAAGCAGAGACCGGAAAATATATGCGGATGTTTATTCGCTACATAAAAAAATATGGGCTTTGGTCAGCAGGGATAAAAACCAGAAGAGGGATTTTTTATATCGGGTTGAATATGATGCTTATCAGAACATCAAACATATTTATCTGCTTGCGCCGAATCAGATTTCATCTCAAAATAATATAAGGATTGCGGTTTCACCAAAATACCAACCTCAGCTTGAAACGGGCGAATTCCTTTATTTTAAACTTAGAGCAAACCCTATCATCAAAAGAAAAGAAAACGGGAAATCTAAAGAGTACAGCATTATTATGGATGCAAAGCATCAGTTCAATAAAAATGGGCAAAATTATCAGGGACAGTTTTCTCTGGACGAGCTAATTTATGATGTTGGTATGAAATGGCTTGTCAGGAAAGGTGAACAGCACGGATTTTCAGCTAAAAAATTTGAGGTCAGAATCGATAATGATCGTGAATATCCTGTTAAACCTCCAGGAAAGCCAGATTTTACACTAAGGACGCTGGATTTTGAAGGAAAACTTAAAGTTGAAGATGCAGACCGGTTTATAAAGGCATTATTTCAAGGTATCGGTTCTGCAAAAGCATTCGGCTGCGGTCTTATGTTAGTAAAGCGAATATGAAGAAAAATGACCTGCAAGAGATGATTCCTAAAGAGATTTCCGGTATCTACCAACAGATCTTGGAAGCCTTTATTCGGGCTTGCGGCCGTGCATTGCGGGCCGCCAACACCGAGATGGTGGCTTGTTATTGGCAGATCGATCGGCTGATCGTCGAGGAGGATCAGCGGGGAGAAACACGAGCCGCTTATGGAGAGGGATTGATCAAAGAGTTTTCCGGAAGACGTGTAAAGGTGTCTGAAAGCTTTTTCAGAATTGGATACAACTTTCAATAATTAGCTATTAATTGGATACTATATGTGTTAACTTATTGTTATGAAAAAATTAACTACCCATAGGATTGAATCGTTTGATTTGCCGGTGGCCACGGCATGGCTGTTGAGCGAATGCATGCAAGCACGTGGAAAACAAGAATTATGGATGCAGCAGCGGCCCGAAGTCTTGCAGGTGTTGTGGGAACAGGCCGTAGTGCAAAGCGTGGAATCTTCCAATCGGATTGAGGGGGTATCTATTGCCGCGGACCGGTTGCGACCTGTGGTCCTGGGCAAGGCACGACCAAGAGATCGCTCCGAGGAAGAGCTGGTCGGCTATCGCAAGGCATTGGATTGGATATTTTCCCGAAAACGACGAGTGGAATTCAGCCCGGAAGTTGTTTTGAAACTTCATGCTCTGGCCCAGGGTGGCATGACCGGCGATGCTGGTCGCTGGAAATCCAAAAACAATGAAATCATAGAGATTTTGCCCAACAATGAACGCCGGGTACGTTTTGTGCCAACATCGGCCTCGGAAACACCGGATGCCATGAAGTCGTTGTGCAGCGCATACCAGTATGCCCGTGAGAATGAACAGATTCCCGTTCTGCTGACCATTGCCACTTGCATCTTCGATCTGCTCTGTATCCACCCCTTTCGAGATGGCAATGGCAGGATTTCTCGCTTGGCGACTACATTTTTGCTGATTCAGGAGGGGTTTTCCGTCTGTCGCTTCATCAGCCTGGAAAGGATTGTTGAAGAGCGCAAGGAGGAATATTACAAAGTGCTGGCACAGTGTTCCAAGGGATGGCACAACGGAAAAAACGATATAACGGTCTGGTGGAGCTTCTTTCTATCCGTCCTGCGAAACGCATATGGCGTGCTTGCTCAAAAAGTTGAAGGCAAAACCTCATCGGCCCCCAAGGGTGATATGGTGCGTCGAGTTATCAATGATCAGGTCGGGTCTTTTTCGCTTTCAGAAATTGCCACACAAATACCAGGGGTGAGCCTGTCGATGATCAAAAAGACACTTATGACTATGAAAAAAGAAGGCACCGTAAAAAGTACCGGCAGAGGCCGTGGTGCGTTATGGGAGGTTGTTCCGAAACCATGAGTCAACCGCCTATCATTCCGCTGAAACCCATTCCCATGAAGGGCCGAATATCCATGATTTTTGTTTACTATGGCCGAATTGATGTGAAGGATGGTGCTTTTGTTGTGATAAATGAAGTGGATGGGGAAGACCTGGAGCGCAAGCACATACCGGTTGGGTCGGTGGCCTGCATCATGCTGGAGCCGGGTACGCGCATTAGCCATGCGGCGGTTAAATTGGCTGCGGTTACCGGGACTTTGCTGATCTGGGTGGGGGAAGCCGGCGTGAGGCTGTATTCTTCGGGTCAACCCGGAGGGGCACGTTCCGACAAGCTGCTTTATCAGGCGAAACTTGCTTTGGACGAGGGATTACGTCTCAAGGTAGTTCGCAAAATGTTTGAGATGCGATTCGGAGAGAAGCCGCCGGATCGTCGTAGTGTGGACCAGCTTCGCGGCATTGAAGGTGTCCGAGTGCGGAAGCTCTATGAACTGCTGGCTAAGCAATACAGCGTAAAATGGAAGGGACGTCGCTATGACCCGAAAAACTGGGATTCTGGTGATCTAGTTAATAGATGCCTCAGTGCGGCCACCTCCTGCTTGTATGGCATCACGGAAGCCGCCGTGCTTGCAGCCGGGTACGCTCCGGCGGTCGGGTTTATCCACAGTGGGAAACCGCTTTCTTTCGTATATGATATTGCGGATATCTTTAAATTTAATACCGTTGTTCCGGTAGCCTTTAAAATCGCGGCTAAACATCCTTCACAACCGGACAGAGAGGTTCGTATCGCCTGTAGGGATGTCTTTAGAGAAACAAGACTTTTGAAAAAGATCATCCCTTCAATAGAAGAAGTCCTTGCAGCGGGAGGCATCGATCCGCCGCCGCCGCCAAAGGATGCACAACCTCCAGCTATTCCCGAGCCGGAGCAAATCGGAGATGAGGGGCATAGGAGCAAATAAAATGAGTATGTTGGTCGTAGTTACCGAAAATGTTCCGCCAAGACTTAGAGGAAGGTTGGCTATATGGCTTTTGGAAATTCGTGCGGGTGTTTATGTCGGGAATGTATCAAAACGTATTCGGGAAATGATTTGGGAGCAAATAGCGGCATTGGCTGAAACAGGAAATGTCGCTATGGCGTGGGCAACCAATAACGAGTCGGGATTCGACTTTCAAACTTACGGTGAAAACAGGAGAATTCCTATCGATTATGATGGACTGCGCCTGGTGTCTTTTATGCCTCCTACTCAAGAAGAGGTTATTGAAAATAATGCTCTTTGACAATTTAAATTTTCCATAAGGTAACAATGAAAAATTTCGGTAAAAAACTGGACACAAAAAAATCAATTTGATTTCAGCATGTTCCAGGAAGTATGTTCCCCACAGGCGTGGGGATGAACCGATCTCCGTTATTTGGATAATCGCCTTCATTATATGTTCCCCACAGGCGTGGGGATGAACCGCTCCAGCAATGCAGGACAGAGGCCGGTGTAACATGTTCCCCACAGGCGTGGGGATGAACCGGGTAATTAAGCTGGCACTATGACTTTCTACAAATGTTCCCCACAGGCGTGGGGATGAACCGAAGAAGTCGGAGTTCAGGG
>CAZBOB010000185.1:0-6744 GCA_964492995.1 uncultured Desulfobacteraceae bacterium
TGCGGATTGCCTTTTGAAGAGGGGCCTTCCGATGAAACAAAAGCAGAACCGGCCACAGAGAATTTAGAAAAGGCTGAAACAGAAGAAGAATTAGAAGAGGTTGCAACAGAAGAAGAATTAGAAGAGGTTGCAACAGAAGAAGAATTAGAAGAGGTTGCGGAAGGTGGTGCAAAGAAATCCGATGCGGATTTAGAGTGGGAACAGCGAAAACTCTGTGTCGATGAAAGCTGTATCGGTGTGATCGGTCCGGACGGGCGTTGCAAAGAGTGCGGCAAACCCTATGAAACCTAAAATCTGCATTAACTTTTTTCAAAAGAGATAAACTTAAAAAGATGAACATCGAACATCGAACGTTCAACATCGAATGATGAATAAAAAAAACCAATGTTGACCAGTTGCCAAATACCAGAACAGGCAACCATTTTGCGGGCCAATAGTTAAGATCGGGAACTTCACCTTATCCAAACCATTATTCCAAAACCCATTGTTCCACCATTCCAATTGTGAGCGAAGCAAACCAAATTCGATTTTTGTTGTGAGCATCAAAACGGCTGAAAAAAAAAGAAATAGTCATTCAAGGTTTGAGATAGGATTTTTGAAAACAAATGAAATTAAATTGCGGAGCGGAGCGACATCATTATTCGATGTTCAACGTTCGATGTTCAATGTTGGACGTTCATTTTTCAAAACAAATTAGTGCTTAGGGTTATCCTTCGAGATCCAAAGGACCGGTTCTCGAATCTGCCCGAGCCGGCGCCACTTTTTTATGATAGGTGAGAACAATAAACAGGCCCACACAAAGGATCATGATTACGCCTCCTGATGGAAAAGCCCGGCGGAGCTGGAAGACATCCATCATCAAGCCGCCCAGCAATGATCCTGTCAGCATTCCCAGACTGTGCGCCATTGCCAAAAGCCCCATAACGGATCCCATTGCCTCGGTTGCATTCCCTTTTAACACAGACAGTGCCATCAGTGCAGGCATTGAAACACCTCCCCCGAAACCGAACAATACACTGGCCACTACCAGATCGTTGAAGCTGTCTGCCCATGCAAAAGAAAAAATTGCATAACTGATGATTAACCCCCCGGTAACAACCATCGTTTTCCGATTGATCCTGTCTGCAAGAAAACCCATGGGGATGTGCAAAAGACCGCTGGAAAAAATTCCCATTGTCACAAGAATTCCAATGGATGAACTCGAGAGTGAAAATTCTAACTCTCCCAAAACAGGCAGAAAGCTCCAGATGACCCCGATACATGCGGCATAAGCGAGCCTGAAAAGAAAAAGCCCCGCCATATCACTGTCATAAAGAATCTGTTTCCACTCTATTGGATTTGTTCCCCGGCTCACAACCGACTCAGACCGTGTGGGAGGGAGTAGAAACAGACTTAATAAAAAGCCTGCAAAAGCAAGAACGCCCATGGATGCAAAAGAGGTGTCGAGGCTGAAGTGGTCACGGATTTCTCCTCCGATCAGTGGTCCGATACTCAGACCCAGGAACATCGACATATTAAACAATCCCATGGTGAAACCTTCACGGCCGGGCGGTGTGATATCTCCGACATAGGCTTGAACCGCCGGCATTATCATGGCTGACGTTATCCCCTGAACAAACCGTATGCCGATAAGGGATTCAACATTATTTGCAAGAATGAATGCCAGTGAAACCAGTGTATAGCCACAGAGTCCCGCCACAATAAACGGTTTTCGCCCCTTTTTATCTGAATATCTGCCGAAATAAGGAAGTAAAAAGGTTCTGGACAGGGAAAATGACCCGAATATCAACCCGATGTATATGCCGCTCGCACCGAGATCATGGGCATAGACCGGCAGCAGGGGGACCACGATCCCCACACCGGTTACCGTACTGAATATGGAAAAAAACAGGGTGGTGAAAATTTTTTTATTTAATTTTTTCATTCAGGATGAATCATGGGTTTTGGAATATTGCTCAATTAACACAAAGCCATCCACAGTACAGAGGATGGCTTTATATTTTTATAAAGGTACAGACCTTATCGACCTTACGCTTTTTGAATATCGGCCAGCACAGACTCAATTAAATCCCTTATCTCAGAAAGCCTGTCTTCAGACATGGCTTCAAAACGCAGCACCAGGGCCGGCTGAGTGTTAGATGCGCGTACAAGCCCCCACCCGTCGTCAAAGAGAACCCGAACCCCGTCGATATCAATAATATTGTACCGCGATCGGAAAAATTCGGTCGCCTTTTTAACAACTTGGAACTTTTTATCATCAGGGCATTCAACACGTATCTCGGGTGTGGAAAATGTTTTTGGGACATCGGATAAAAGTTCGGATATTTTCTTTCCGGTTTGGGTTAATATTTCGAGGAGCCTGCACGATGCATAGGTAGCATCGTCAAAACCGAAATATCGATCGGCAAAAAACATGTGACCGCTCATCTCACCTGCCAGTTCAGCCTTTTCTTCTTTCATTTTCTTTTTAATCAAAGAGTGTCCGGTCTTCCACATAATCGCCCGGCCGCCGTGTTTTTCGATGTCGTCATACATTGTCTTTGAACATTTTACTTCGGATATGAATGTTGCCCCGGGTTTTCTCGAAAGGATCTCCCGGGAAAATATGATCATGAGCTGGTCGCCAAATACAAGGTTCCCCTTCTCATCCACAACGCCGATTCGATCGCCGTCACCGTCATAACCGATGCCCACATCCAATCCTTTTTCCTTTACCATGGCAATAAGGTCCTGCATGTTCTTTGCCACCGTGGGATCAGCTTCGTGGTTTGGGAAAGTGCCGTCCATGTCGCAATAAATATCGTAAACTTCGCAATTAAGGTTCTTTAATATGGGAACGGCAATCACTCCTGCGGTACCGTTACCCGCATCCACGCCCACCTTGACGGGAGCGGCCATGGTTATATTATTTATTAAAAATTCCTTATAGGGCGTGACAGCGTCGGCTGTAGAAAGAGAACCTTTGCCCTGCACAAATGATTTTTCAGTAATAATACCGAGAATTTTCTGGATATCTTTGCCATGAATCGAATCCAAATCCATACAAAGCTTAAAACCGTTATACTTGCCGGGATTATGACTGGCGGTAACCATCACACCCCCTTCCCGGTCAAAATGCTGGATTGAAAAATAAAAAACCGGAGTGGGGCATACTCCGATGTCGATTACATCACATCCGGTTGACCGTAATCCCTCAATAATTTTTTCCGAATAGAGGTCGGAAGTCAAACGGCAGTCACGGCCCACGGTGAGCTTTGAGCGGCCATGATTCCTGAGGAACGTCCCCACAGCTTTTCCGATCAGCATTACATCATTTTCTGTCATATCCTTTCCCGCAATTCCCCTGATATCATATTCTCTGAACATTTCCGGATTCATAATAGTCTCCTTTCCCAAAATGTTTAATAGTCTCCTTTTTTACTCGCTTGACACACACGCCTCCCATCTCTATACTCACTTGAATTTTATTTAACAAGGCAATTCTTATCAACGAAACCGTTAGTTATTTTAAGATGCGAGAATGACGCGAGAATATTCTATTGAGACATGCAAGACGCTCGAGGCAAGATTTCGTGACGCAGGGTTATACCGGCCCATGCGAGTGGTGCGCTATGATGTGGGCAGTGAGCTTGTTTATGACGTAACCGAGGTCGCCGGTACTAATACGGCGAGAATTCGTGCAGTTGTTGACACGTTTGTCGGCGGTGGGTTTGCCGGACAGGTCTATCGGGCGAAGGTGACGGAGATCAATGAGCCGGATGGGACGATAAAAGGACTTGAGGTCGGCGGCATTTATGCGATGAAGATTCTTATTCCGCCTTCAACCTTTTCCCGGCTGTTCCGCAATGCCATTTATTGGATGGGTTTTCAAGGACCGTTTCAGCTTCAGGTGAATCCGATTGCTGCAAGAGCCGGGGCGTTATGGCAAAAATTTATCCGGCGAGGAGCTAAGATTCGATTTGGTGATGAAAAAACGGTTGTCGATATTCATGCAACGTTTGTGGACCATACACTGGGGAGTTGCGGTGAGTTTAGCGAGTGGGTGGAAGGGAGAACCTGGCGGCTGGAGGTTGATGACCATCTGGATTTCTTGAAAAAATGGCGCAGGGGCGGGCCGGTTGAGAAAGAACGGCTGGGCTCGCCGGAATATCGAGCCAAGTATGAATTTATGCATGAATTTGTTACGCTGCTCCATGACATGGGAGGGCATGAGTTTGCGAGACAATATGAGTGGTCCACGTGTAAAAGTCAGCCAAACTGCCTGAAACGAAAAGGTACAGATAATAACCCCTCCGGCGGGTTGGTGGCGGTTGATTTTCGGGCCGGTCTTGCGCTGCTGATGTTTTTACCCATGAGCCCCGGGGATTTTAAACTTATTATCAAAGGACTCGGGCGGGGAAGCCTGGTACAGTTCGATCGGGGCAGCATAAGACAACTTGAACGATTTATTGAAGCGCATCATAACGACTTTGCTGATATGCGTGAGATGTTGGATGAACTCAAAGCATCCGAGCGTATTTACAGAGACTCGGTACCGGATATCACCCACAATTTCATTCGGTTATTTTACAGCGGACGGCTGTGGTCGACCCTATTTGACAGCGCGGTGAATGGATGGAAAGTTCGAAATGTTGTCGATGATTCGCAGGCACAAAAGCTCAGGCAAAGCAAAACTTTAACGGTGTTGTTTTATTTTATTGGAATCATTCCATTTTATGGCATGTCGTTTCAGCGATTTTGGGGACACGCGAACTGGCGGAAACATTATAAAGGAATGGTAACGAGTTGGGATTATTTAAAAAGAGCTTTTAGAGGGAGGATTGCTGAAAAAACCATAGGTTGGCACAGAGCGGACAGGATCGATAGCGCCGGTGCTTTAAGCGTCGCTAAATCAGGTTGGCGTTTTGTGGGAAATTATGCATTGTCGATACTTCCTGCCGGGCTGCACCGGTTAATAACGGATTGGGAATATGCCAAGGAGCGGCTCAATTATCTGTTTGTGAGGCCGATTCGGTTGTATTTTAA
This sequence comes from uncultured Desulfobacteraceae bacterium, assembly GCA_964492995.1. Lineage (GTDB taxonomy): Bacteria > Desulfobacterota > Desulfobacteria > Desulfobacterales > UBA11574 > S5133MH16. The sequence continues at coordinate 5,026 of CAZBOB010000185.1, forward strand.
TTCAGAGCTGCGCAAGCAATGGCTTTTTGAGATGGTAACAGATGGGCAGGAAAAGCATATATTAAGTCATGAGGACGCCGAGATTATTCTTTCACAGGTTGATGAGCCATTTATACAAAAGTATCTTAAAAGCCTGGCGGTGCATATCTGTACGTTACCGGTAACCCAGATTGTTTCCGTGCTGGTAGCCATAACGTATGTTGCCATGCATCCTGAGATGCCGCGAGCACAGGCATGGGGGATAGGACTCGGAATTATCGCATTGTTTCAGGTTGTACCGATTTCTCCGGGTTCTTTGGTTCGAGGGTTTTATGTACTGTATCTGGTGATAAGGGAGCGCAATTTCAAAGACTATAATATTGCGGTATTTTTAGGGTTTTTTAAGTACATCGGATATTTGGCCTTTCCAATCCAGATGGCATATCGTTACCCTGTGTTGGCTCGATTTATGGCCGGGCACTGGGCCAATCAATCGGTGCATATTGTTCCGGTGTTTGGTGAAAGTGGAGCATTGCTGGAGCATTGGGTTTTCTGTTTATTCTACAATCTTCCGTTGACCATACGTCGTCGTATTCGAAAGCGTGTTCTGCTGCGGGCGTCCATGGCCAACCGATACTGGCATATCGGGTTGTGCGCAGTTGCGGCAACCGGAATATTTGGAATCGCGGATTTTGTTTACCTTGGGAATGTTGGAGATCTGCCTGATTTGAGGACTATTTGGTGGCTTTCGGTGTTTATACCCATGCTTTGCGGTGCGGTTGTGACGTTAGGATGTGGTGGGGCAACTTTGGTCAAGCGGATTGTCGGGGCTGCTGTCTGCGGCGCTGCAGTCGGAGTGTTCTATGCGGCGGTGTCGGCATTTCTTGGCCACAGTAGTGGAATTTCGATGGGTGAGATTGCAACAAACGGTGTGTGGCGAATATTTGTCTTTTCAATTTTTTCAGTACTTGGAGCAATAATTGCCGAGCTGAAGTTGCCGGATTCGGATTTAAAGTAATTTAAATAAGGAGAACCCAGAACATGAGCAAAATCATGCAATTGACCGTCCGTGTTCGTCCCTATTACAAAAAGAGTCTGAAGGCGGATTTTCCCGCGATTGGCCGGGGTCTGAGTTATCTTAATGAAGCTTGGATAGAGGAAGGCCCCTCGCTCTATGACATTGTGGGAAGGCTGGACAAGTTCCTCTATGATTTGGAAGGGAATCCGCCGTTCAGAGAGATTCTTCTTAAATACCGAGACAAACTCCGCAAGCTTCACAATGAAGTTGAGGAGCACATTGCGAATTGGAAGCTGGCCAAGGCCGATCAGGCACTGTATCAGATTGAGGACGTTTTTGATCAAATTGAATGGGAATTGGGGAGTTAAATTAGGAACTCAGTTCGCTTCGCCCCGCCTGCCAAGCAAGGCGAGACGGCCAGGGGCACGACCGGGCAGGTAACAATTGGAATGTTGGAATAATGGAATAATGGGTTTTGGGATGCTGGTTCTATGGGTTATGGTGAGAATGTGCCTGACAAAAACATAAAAAAACAGGAAACTTGTTTTGAAAAATCATCATTCCATCATTCCATGTTTAGGTTAAACACTCAGGTTTCCTAAAACCTCTTTAACTTCGACCTAACTCGTAGAATTTCCAAAACGTTTATCCTTTAACCACACCGATGGGTCTGAGTTTTGCCACCTTTTTTGAAATTCCGGCTTCATGGACCACCTCAACCA
>CAZBOB010000186.1:0-6663 GCA_964492995.1 uncultured Desulfobacteraceae bacterium
AATTTGAGCCTGACGCCGGAATTGGGCAAAAGGGGGCGTTTTGCAAAGGTCTCATTTATTGAGAGGTTACATGAGATCATTGTATATAGTCGAGAATTTGAACAAGATCGGTTATCACAAGATCGACAGAAAGATTTTTGCATTTAGGGTCGTTTTTTCTCAACCTCAGCGATCTTGCATCACCTGCAAAGAGTCCTGTTTTGAATCCCACGTTTTTTGCAGGATAGATATCGTTTAACATATCATTCCCGATATAGAGAGCTGAATGAGCAAGGATGTCCATGTTTTTAAGCTTTTCAGCCGCGATCTGGAACATGAATGTTGATGGTTTTGCATACCCGAATTTGTATGAATAAAGAATAAGATCGGGGTAGAATCCAAGATCCTCCGGATTTGAGTCAAGAAACCAGTTAAACAGATATGGGGTATAAAACTGGGCGTTTGATATAATGCCCATCATTACATTCGAATCTTGGCAGACCGAAAACAATTTTTCAAGGTGCGGCATCGGATATACCGGATTTGCAATCAGTTCAAATTCGACGGCAAATGCCCGAACGGTTTCAAGGTCGTCATTTTCAAGCACACGCATCCAAATTTGGTCTATTTCGACCTCCGGGAAGTCAACCCCTTTTTTCTTGAGTATTTCATGTTGGTTTTCTATAGCAGCGTAAAATCGTTTTAAAACGGTTTGAGATCCCTTTTTAATTCCGAATTGTTGAAGCAATTTTTCAAGCCTCTCCATTTGTGGTGATTTTTTCTTTGCCATGCTGATATCGCCTGATCTGCTGATAAAGAGTGTGCCATACAGGTCAAAAAGAATAACCTCAATCTTTTCTTCCAGTTTTCCGCTTTGCTTCAAAGAAGTCGGAAGCGGAAAAATAGGCTTTATATATTTAGAGATCAAATCATTTTTTTCCATAATTTTACCATTTGAGAAGGCTGAAATCTTCCAGAGTCAGGAATTTTGAAAGAAGAACTTTTTTGTCTATTTTATGGCACACATTATCCTTGATTACTCTGGAATAGATATCAACGAGATTTTTCCTGTATTTGGTTTTGTTGTAATGGAACAGCACGGCATTCATGTTGTTTTGTATCAGAGCCTCTTTGTCTGACACATTTCCGGGGTTTAAAAGGAAAGGGTTAAGATATATCAGCCTGTCTCGATTCGATGTGTCGGATAACACATGTGAAATTATTATTTTTTGAAAGGCTTCATCAAGCAATCCAAAATCGATACTATCATTTGCGGTTACTTTTTCAAAAGCGGTTGCGATTTTCGTTTTATCGATAACTATGCCGAATAGGGAACACGCTTTTCGTATGCACGCCTGCCAGGTCCTAAACAACTTTTCTTTACCGAGCCATTCCACGGGAACCGCCAGACGCGTGTAAAGGTGATCCAGCCAGACCCCTTTTTTTTCAAAATCATGGCATATTTCCGGTAGTTTCCTTCCCCATAGGATTTTGTTTGCAGTCCAGGGTTCGAGAAATGAAAACCCGAATCCCTCGGTAATACTTGTAGTGATAAGAAACCTGGCGGACATGACAAGTTCTGAAAATTCATGGGATAAACCCGCTTCAAATATTATATTCAGATTCTTTTCTTCTACAAACGCCTTCCATTGCGCATGGCTTTCGAGATCTGCCGGGCTGTTGGGCGGGAGCGTAATTGCAAGGGTTTCATTGTTTTTGAAAAACAGGGAGATAAGGATTGCTTCTCCGATATTTTTTCTGCGGAGTGCTCGAATTGGATACAGAACAAGGTTTTTTAGGGGTGCTCCTGTTGTGCTAAATTTAAAAGGATTTATGGTGTTGAAAATTTTATGCAACCCCTTTTCTTTTAACCCTGATTTGAGCAGTATATTGTAATCCCTTGAATTAATTACGCCGTAATGGCAATCTTGAATATATTCATCTTCAGAATAGTATACTAAGGGTCGTCCGTCTTCCGCAAAGTCATGGATCTGAAGAAAAAGTTTGATTTTTTTGTTTTGGAGCGCTTTGAGAATTTTCAAGAAATCCCTGTTTTTTGCCAGTGTGGGGTTGTGAACATGTACAAGGTCGCATCCGCTTTTCCATTTTAGATTGATCGCCCGGGTGATGGCGGCTGCAATATCTTCGGGGTCTGATTTATTTTGATTCTGGCGATCGTAACCCAGTCCCGGTATATGAACGGTATCGCAAAAAAAGGACGATTCCGGGGGCGCGCCGGTCAAAACCAGCATGTCACACATATCACGGAGAGCTTCCACCTGCTGCCTTAAAACCGTTGTTACGCCGCCGGTTTTGAGATGATAATGAATAAATGCTATTTTCATTTTAAGAAATATAGGATAAGTAGATTTGAGTGTCAAAAAAATATTGATATAATCAAAAAAATACTAACGGTGCAGGGTTCAACGGTTTAGGATTTAGGTGTCAGGTGACAGGGTTCAGGGTTCAAGGTTCAGAGGTTCAGGGTAACTTTTTGAATATGTTGAACTTTACGTCACTTTTTTAACCACGAATGAACACGAATACGCACAAATTAAAAAATATTATATGTGTTCATTAGCGTCCATTTGCGGTTCAGGGTAACTTTTTGAATATGTTGAAATTTACGTCACTTTTTTAACCACGAATGAACACGAATACACACAAATTAAAAAATATTATATGTGTTCATTAGCGTCCATTTGCGGTTCAGGAACTTTAGATCACTTCAAACTTGTCCGGGGTGATGATATGGACAAAAAAGATCTTCCGATAATCCCGTCTGAAAGGGGTGACGACCTTCATAATCTGGAGATTGCAGATTCTTCAGACCTTGTATTGTTTATGGCCGGAAATCAGTTTATGGCAATGAAAGAGATCGTTTCTGTCTTTCAAAAGGAACATCCGGATGTCGAAAAAATCTTTTACGAAACTCTTCCACCGGGACTTGAACTCAAACAGATTTTATCCGGCGGCGCTGTATTTAAAGGTAAAATCCTGGACGTTTACCCCGACATTTACACTTCGGTTAATGAAAAAGCCATGAATTCCCTTGAACGGTCCGGTCATATTAATATTGGTGATTACCACCTTTACCTGCACAATAGACTGGCGCTGATGGTTCCGAAAGGAAACCCCGCCGGCATAACGTCTGTTGCGGACCTGGCCGGGGACAATATCCGAATTTCACAGCCGGACCCTGAAAATGAAGATATCGCTTTCCATATTATAGATATGTACCGGCAGGCCGGCGACGATGGCCTTGTTCATCGAATCATGGAGGAAAAGCGTGCACAGGGGACCACCATTTTTACGGTTGTCCATCACAGAGAAACTCCGTTGAGGATTTCAAAAAAAACGGTGGATGTGGGGCCGGTCTGGGCAACCGAAATAATCCATGCAAAGTCAACGGGCCTTGCCTTTGATGTGGTGGAGCCTGGTGAAGATTTAGATCAGAGAAAAAATATAAATTATTATGTATGCAAATTAATAAATGCTCCTCACCCTGAGAATGCAAAGAAATTTCTTGATTTTATTAGATCCTCATCCGCCCAAAAAATTTATCAAAAATATGGTTTCTTGCCACACTAATAATTGAATATTTTCAATTGAATATTGAATAGTTAATGAATTCCCCCGGTAGGAAGGCCGGCTTGTCCGGGCTATATAATATCTTTTACGAGCATCGTCGCAGGGTCAAGAAACAAAGCCGGCCGGTCGGAATCCGCCGGTCCTCCCTTTAGTGTCATAACATGGATTTTTTTGCCTTCAGGCTGGAGCTGAATCACAATGTCAAACAGGTCGGAGACATCCAAAAGCGAAGACGGCATGCCGCCCGGTCCGGATTTTTCATGACGATAGGTCTTCACGGAAAACCAGACATGCAACGAATGGTTTTTGGCAAGTCTCTTTAAGTCAGAAAGGGATGTTCTTGCGGTGTCGTTAAAGTGAAACCCGTCGATCAGAACCATCTGGGGTGAAAAAATATTCTGTTCCTTCAGGTCGGTCAGCCTTTCTTCAAGTTTGGGCACACTAAACCCCTCAACTTTGAACGTCATAATGAACCTGTGCGGCAATAAGTCTTCCCATAGCTTGTTTGTATTCTTGGCATCGTATGATTGGGTTAGATGACGGAACACCTCTTTATACCACAGACTAATTTTATTGACCGGGTCGTCGAGGCTGATATGAAGAACATATTTACCTTTTAAAAGCGTATGTAAGGCCAGTTGAACCAGAAGGGCAGTTTTGCCGACTCCCGCACGTGCAAGAACGGCCCCAAAGCCTCCTTCAGAGAGGATGTCTTGAGTTTCTTTTCCTATGAACCTTAAAGGGTTTTTGAGAATAAGCTCCTTTTTTAGCATCATCATTTTCCTTTCTTTTCTTTTTCCGCCGTTTTCGCCAGTTCCTCGGCAATAGATTTCGGCACCTGTTTGTAAGAATTCAATTCCATGGTAAACTGGGCTCTGCCCTGTGTGGATGATCTTAAGACAGTTGAAAAGCCAAACATTTCAGCAAGGGGAACCTGTGCTTCAACAACGCACAGAGGCCCTTCATCCTGAGAACCGACAATGATTCCACGGCGTTGGTTTAAAAGCCCCATAACAGCACCTTGGAATTCAGATGGTGTTTCCACGGCGACCTTCATGATCGGTTCATGAATCACCGGCCCGGCCTTATAATACCCTTCACGAAAGGCTCCCCGCGCTGCTGCAACGAACGCCATTTCAGATGAATCAACCGGATGGGAAGCCCCATCATTGATTACCACTTTAATGCCGGTAACCGGAAATTCCATTTTTGGCCCTTTTACAATGGATTGTCTGAATCCCTTTTCACATGAAGCGATAAACTGGGTTGGGATATTGCCCCCTACGATTTTATTCTCAAAGACGAATTTGGTTCCGTTGACAGGCTCCATGTAACCGGCCACACGACCGTATTGTCCAGCACCGCCGGTTTGTTTTTTATGAGTATAGTCAAATTCAGCTTTGCGGGTTATGGTCTCCCTGTAAGCGACACGCGGTTGACCGGTGGTAACATCGGCGGTATACTCACGGTGCATTCGCTCTACATAGACCTCAAGGTGAAGTTCTCCCATTCCTTGGATAATGGTCTCTTTGGTTTCATCGTCAACATAGGTTCTGAAAGTGGGGTCCTCTTTGCTGAACCGGTTAAGGGCTTTGGACATATTTATCTGGGATTTGTTATCGTTCGGAATAATGGCAAGGGAAATAACAGGATCGGGAACAAACATGGATGTCATTGTCAGGTTGAGGCCGGGACTCACAAAAGTATCTCCGGAGGCACAGTCGATTCCGAAAAGGGCGCCGATATATCCCGCCGGGATGGTTTCAATGTCTTCCATTTGGTCTGCGTGCATGCGTACGACCCTGCCAACCTTGATTTTTTTCCCGTTTCGGGAATTGACGATGGTATCGCCTTTGGAAAGGGAGCCCTGATATACTCTTATGTAAGTTAATTGACCATATTGTCCCTCTTCGAGTTTGAAGGCCAGGGCAACAAACGGTTTCTCCAATTCACCAGACAGGGTAACGGGCGTCTCGTCATTATCCATGTCAAGAGCCTCATTTTTTACATCATAAGGGCAGGGGAGCAGTTTAGTGACAGCGTCAAGGAGCGGTTGAACCCCTTTATTTTTATAAGCCGATCCCATGAAGACCGGTGTTATTTGACGCGTCAGGGTTCCCATGCGCACCGCCGAAATAATCATTTCTTCGGTAATCTCTTGTTCTTCAAGAACAGCTTCAGTCAGTTCGTCTGAAAACATGGAACCCGCATCGATAAGTTCTTCCCTCTTTTGAATGGCTTCCCGAAGAAGATCCTGTGGTATATTTTCAATTCGAACATTTTCTCCGTTTGCACCGGCAAAGTAGATAGCTTTCATTGATACCAGATCGACAACTCCTTGATGAGCGGCCTCAAGCCCGATGGGAATCTGCAGGGGAACCGCATTGTGCCCCAGTTTTTCTTGGAGCTGATCAATGACCCGAAAAGGATTGGCTCCGCTCCGGTCACATTTGTTGACAAAGGCTATACAGGGCACTTTATACCTTTTCATCTGCTGGTCAACAGTAATGGATTGGGACTGAACACCGCCTACAGCGCACAGAACCAGTATGGCGCCGTCAAGGACCCTTAAAGACCGCTCAACTTCTATGGTAAAGTCAACATGTCCCGGAGTATCAATAATGTTGATTTCATGGCCGAGCCATTCACAGTAAGTTGCGGCTGAAGCAATAGTGATGCCTCGTTCTTTTTCAAGATCCATGGAATCCATGGTTGCGCCAACACCATCTTTCCCTTTTACATCGTGCATAGCATGTATTCTTTTTGTGAAAAAAAGGATTCTTTCGGTGAGTGTGGTTTTTCCGGAATCAATGTGAGCGCTGATTCCTATATTTCTGACCTTGTTAATAGCGTTTTTCATCGTACGGGTACTTTTCTGTTTTTTAAATAAAAAACCCTCATTTGCAACTGTATGTTTTTTCAAATAAATACGGTGCAAAATAATTGCAAAAATCTGTTTGTCAAGGAATTCTTATTCAGAATGATGTAATAGGTTTATTCTTTGAAACAAATGGGTCTGGAATTAGCGGCAATAATTTGAGACCTTTGCAAAACGCTCCCTTTTGCCCAATTCCGGCGTCAGGCTCAAATTTT
>CAZBOB010000187.1:0-6649 GCA_964492995.1 uncultured Desulfobacteraceae bacterium
TATTTAAAAACAGTAAAGAGATACAGCGCTTTGTGGGGCTTCATCCTGAATACGTGCTCTTTGACGCCCTGAAAAAACTTTTAAAATAGAAATGTTGATGAACCCACACGAACCATGAGGAAAATTATTGAACAGCAGGGTCCATATGTTATAAGGAGTGCGTCAATCCATTGTGCGGAAGAGCCGCGTCACGTAAAATCAAGTAAAGAATTTATCCTGAAGGGAGGAATCAAATATGAAAGTTGCGGTAAGTTCAAGTGGAACCAATTTAGATTCACAAATTGATCCCCGCTTTGGCCGGTGTGCTTATTTTGTCATCGTTAACACAGACGACATGAGCTTTGAGGCATTTGACAACGAGGGGATAGCCCTGGGAGGAGGAGCGGGTATTCAGTCGTCACAGTTTGTGGCCTCCAAAGGGGCCGGGGCTATTATAACCGGAAATATTGGCCCCAATGCGGTACAAACCCTTTCCGCTGCAGGAATCGAGATATTTATGGGCCAGACCGGGAGTGTCAGAGAGGCCGTAGAAAGGTACAGGAAAGACGATATTAAGCCCGAAGGATCGCCAAATGTGGTTAATCACTATGGTATGGGCGGCGGAGCCTCGGGGGTAGGACGTAGTATGGGGATGGGCCGGGGTATGGGCATGGGTAAAGGCATGGGCCGCCGTATGACATCTGGAATGGGTGTTTTCGGATCCATTCCCCCGGATTCCTCTAAAACCGATTCTTTATCCAGAGAAGAAGAATTGAAACAACTCAAGGATCAGGCAAATGACTTGTTTCGTCAGATGCAAGGCCTTCAAGCCAGAATCAAAGATCTGGAAAAAAAATAGGTGCGCGAAAAATCATGGAGAAAAAATATAATTACTTATTTGGTCCCGTACCATCGCGGCGGTTCGGACGGTCATTGGGCGTCGATCTGACCCCTTACAAGACATGCTCTCTGGATTGTATTTTTTGCCAGTTAGGAAGAACCACTGAAAAGACAGTCGCCCGGAAAGAATATGTTCCAACAGACATTGTGTTATCCGAACTGAAAGAGTGGTTAAATAAAGATGGCAGGGCGGACTATATTACCCTTTCCGGTTCCGGAGAACCAACGCTTCATTCCCGCTTCGGAGAAGTGCTCGAGTTCATCCGTGCAAACAGCAAAATTCCTGCGGTGATTCTGTCCAACGGCACAATGCTAAACCTGCCGGAAGTCCGTGATGCCGCTGCTTGTGCAAACGTAGTGAAAGTTTCTCTGAGTGCCTGGAACCAGGCATCCTACGAATGGGTAAACCGTCCACATCCACAATTGCGGTTTGATGATTATATTAAAGGACAAAAGGACTTTCGTGCAGAATTTAAGGGTCAGCTATGGATGGAAATTTTTTTAATAGCAGGGATAAACTCAATCCCTGCCAATGTTCGGAAAATCGCCGATCTTGCAAAAGAAATAGGCCCGGATCGGATTCAGCTCAACACGGCGGTACGTCCACCGTCCGAGGATTATGCAGCGCCCCTTTCCGAAAAACGCATGGAAACCCTGACCGATTTGTTTCATCCGACCGCAGAAATTATTGCGGAGTTCAAGGCCAAGCGTGGAAACCATGTACGGGCGAACCAGGAAATGATTTTTTCAATGTTACAGCGGCGGCCGTGTACCGCGGATCAAATTGCGGAGGTTTTCGATATGCATCTCAATGAGGTATCCAAATATCTCGGAAAATTAATCCGAACCAGCCAAATCCGCTCTGAACTCAAAAAAAGGGCTGTCTATTATTTGGCGGTTAGCAAAAAGGAGAAAGACAAAGCCTTCACAAGCGCATGAATGCAATTTTTGTTTTAATTTAACATTGAAATCCTGGTCTTCCGGGGCAGGATTCTTTACTATTTTTGAATACTGTATTGTATGTAACAAATAAAAGGAGGTAATGACTGATAATGTCAAAGAAAAAGCAAACCGCTGACCCCAAAATGCGGAAAGATCAGATGGAAATTCAAAAAAGGGAAATTAAAGAACGGTTACACCATATTAAGAATAAAATCCTGGTTATGAGCGGAAAAGGCGGCGTGGGTAAAAGTAGTGTTGCCGCTTACCTGTCCGTAGCACTTTCCAAGAAAGGTTTCACCGTAGGTCTTATGGACGTGGATCTTCATGGGCCCAGTATACCGCGCATACTGGGTCTCAAAGGAACTGTCGGGCCCGGCCACCAGAAGGGGAAAGCCCATCCGGTCAAATATCTTCCAAATATGGAAGTGATTTCAATTGAAGTCCTTATGGGAGACAAAGATGCAGCGACCATATGGAGGGGTCCCCTGAAAGGCGGCGTTATCAAACAATTTATTGCTGATATTGAGTGGATGGATCTTGATTATATGATTATCGATTCTCCCCCGGGTACGGGTGATGAACCTTTGACCGTGGCCCAGACCATTTCGGATGCAAAGGCCTTGATTGTTACCACCCCCCAAGAAATCTCGCTGGCGGATGTCAGAAAATCCATTAACTTCTGCCGTCAGGTAAAAATGGAGATCCTGGGTCTGGTGGAAAACATGAGCGGCCTGAAGTGCCCGTATTGCGGAAAAATGATAGATATTTTCAAAACCCAAGGTGGAATGCTGACCGCAAAAAAAGAAAACTTAAGGCTTTTAGGAACCCTGCCCATGGAACCGGAGATTGTCAAGAGGGGTGATGCGGGAGATTTGAGCCTTCTTGATAATCAGGAACTCTCAATCACACGGGAGTTCAATAAGATCGTTGATGAAATTGTGAAAATAACAAAAACCCCGACAGACTCTGTTCCTGAATCACAAAAGAAAAATGAATTGCCAGACATAAAAAAAGATTCGGCAGGTACAAAAGTACTTGTTGTTCCCGTGTCCGGGGGAAAACTCTCGGCTCATTTTGGACATTGTGAACATTTTGCATTCATAGAAACTCAAAACGGAAAAATAAAAGAAACCAAGATGCGTATTCCCCCTACCCATGAGCCCGGAGTGCTGCCTCGGTGGCTCAATGAGAAGGGGGCTGATGTCGCTATTGTCGGCGGAATGGGAGAACGGGCGCAGCAACTTTTGAGGGAAAATGGGATTGAGGTAATTACCGGTGCTCCAATGGATTCCCCGGAATCTCTGGCAAACCAGTACCTTTCGAATACACTGGTGTTGGGTGAGAACGTTTGTGACCATTAAAACAGAAATAAACCGTCACAGCGAATTAACACAGTAAGCTGATACAATAGATGCTTTGTGATCAGGTGGTAACACAGTGCATCACCTTATGTGGAAACATTACTTGCGCAATATCGCAAGCCCAAGAGGAAAAACTGATGAGTAAGGATTTTGATAATTTTGTTGAAGATTTACAGAACCAGATTTTTGAGCAGACAAAGGCAGATTATGGCGATGTCGCGTTTCAAAGGTGGCTCAAGCCTTTGTACATGGGTGCCATGGATAATCCCGATGGATATGGACGCATCACAGGTTCATGCGGTGATACCATACAGATTTTCTTGAAATTTGAAAATGGGAAAGTCAAAAAGGCATTATTTCAAACCGATGGTTGCGGATCAAGTGCGGTGTGTGGATCATTTGCGGCCGAGCTGGCCCTTGGAAAGAGCCCTGATGAGATTGTGGATATCACCGGAGAATCTATCCTGAAAAAATTAGGAGGTTTTCCTGAAGAAGACAAACATTGTGCCTTTTTATCTGTAGAGGCCCTTCAGGATGCGGTAAATGACTATATGATTAAAAAGTCAAGAAAAAACGTGTAAAATAATTTTGATACGAAAATATCTTACTAGAGAATCGAATTAAGTTGATTGTGCTTCTGATTTCAATCTCGATACTTATTAATGATAAGGAAAAAGTAATGATTATCAGTATTGCAAGTGGAAAAGGGGGAACAGGAAAGACGACTGTGGCCACTAACCTGGCCGTTTCTCTTGGATCCGATGTTCAGCTACTGGACTGTGATGTCGAAGAACCTAACGCTCATCTCTTTATTCGGCCTACCATTGAAGAGGTCAAAACGATCAACACCCCTGTTCCCGAAGTGGATATGGAGAAATGCAACCTATGTGGAAAATGCGGGGAAATATGCCAGTTCAAGGCCATTGTTGTCATTGGTGAGACCGTATTGCCATTCCATGAACTCTGTCACAGTTGCGGCGGGTGCATAGAGGTTTGCCCTGAAAAGGCCATCACGGAAACAGGCCGGGAATTAGGCATAATCGAGAAGGGGCATAGAAACGGGCTGGAGTTTATACATGGGAGATTGAGGGTTGGCGAGGCCATGTCACCCCCTCTGATCAAAAAAGTGCGGGAATATACCCGGTCTGACATATTGACCATTATCGATGCACCTCCCGGGACCTCATGTCCTGTGATCGCCTCCATGAAAGGCGCAGATTTTGTTTTGCTGGTCACAGAACCCACGCCGTTCGGTTTGCATGATTTGAAGTTGGCTGTGGGGGCTGTTAAAATCTTAGGAATTCCATGCGGTCTGGTCATCAACCGATCAGACATAGGCGATGATCAGGTAACCCAATATGCTAACGAGCATGATGTGCCCATTATGATGGAAATTCCCTTTGATCGACGGATTGCCGAGGCCTATTCAAGGGGAGAGATGATCGTAGAGGTGATGCCCGAATGGAAAGAAAAATTTGTGCAATTATATCATCATATTGAGAAAATCGCAGGGTAAAAGGGAGCAATTTTCATGAAAGAAATTGTCATCATAAGCGGCAAGGGCGGGACAGGAAAGACCAGTATTATTGCGGCATTTGCCTCACTGGCCAAAAACAAGGTTCTTTGTGATGCGGACGTGGATGCGGCTGACCTTCACCTTATCATGCACCCTGAGATCAAAGAACGTCATGATTTTGAATCCGGGCACACGGCAATTATTAATCAGGATAAATGCACAGAGTGCGGCCTATGCCGGGATTTGTGCAGGTGGGATGCCATTAGCGACGATTTTGTGGTGGACTCCATAGAATGTGAGGGCTGTGGTGTCTGTTACTATTTTTGTCCTGAGCAAGCCATCGACTTTCCCCTGAATACCTGCGGAGAGTGGTATCTTTCCGAGACCCGTTTCGGTCCCATGGCCCATGCCCGGCTTGACATTGCGGAAGATAATTCCGGCAAGCTGGTGGTCCTTATCCGCCAGGAGGGCAAAAAGCTTGCCCAAGAAAAACATATGGATTTACTTCTTACGGATGGCCCTCCCGGGATAGGTTGTCCGGTCATCGCATCCCTGGGAGGAGCTACGGTTGTGCTCATCGTAGCCGAACCCACTGTTTCGGGCAGGCATGATATGGAACGTGTGGCCGAGCTGGCCGCCTTTTTCAAGATTCCTGCCATGGTGTGTATCAATAAGTTTGATCTTAACCCTGATGAAGGAGAAGCCATTGAGGCCTTTGCAAAACAAAGAAACATAAAAGTGATGGGGAGGGTTCCTTTTGATCCTGCCTTCACGCGGGCAATGGTTCAGGGAAAAACCATTGTGGAATTTGACGGCAGTTCTGAAGGTTGTGAGGCGGTCAAAAATATATGGAAAAATCTGGCACAACGTCTTGAGATATGAACCAGTAGATATATTTTCCGTAACGCGTGGAAATGGAAGGGATATTATACGTTGCTTCCTTTATGGGTAAAATATCGGAACATGCTCCGGGCAGGACCTGCTGCGATTATGAAGAGCGCGCTGCGAAACTCCTCCCTGCTCTGATGGAGGCACATGTAGGCGTGGATAAGCGCCCTGATAGGAGGTAAAGACGTTGGTGACCATGAATTATTACAATACGCTCGGGCTTAGCCCCGATTCATCGGCAGAGGAGATCAAGAAAGTCTATCGCAAACTGGCAATGCAATATCATCCCGACAGAAATGGGGGCAATCCTGAGAGCGAAGAACGCCTGAAGGAGATCAATGAGGCCTATCAGATTCTGGGAGATGAGGAAAAAAGAAGGCTCTATGACCTTCAATATCGACAGCCTTTCGAAAATTACATGTTTTATGAAGAATGTATGGATGACGATTTTGTCTCCGTTCTTCGGAAGTTTTCTCAAATGGGTTTTAATGCAAAGAGGACCGGAGGTTGCAGGAGGAGAGGCTTCGGCAGAGGTGTGTGCGGAAAATGGAAAAGATGAATTTTGCGCCGCATGAAAAAATACAGGGTGAACTAAAGGGCGAAAAGAAATTGATACGCCTCTGTCGACAAGTGTGTTTTAACAAATAGGATTATCTTTTACTCGAAAGATCGCTATGGAAGGATGCCTAGAGCATTTTGGCAGAGGATTGAAATATGGATTAGGAGGAGAACATGTGCTTGAGCACCGTGTATATGAGTTCGGGGAATGAACAAAATCAAATCATGAAAGACGTAGCTCGCATAGAGGCCGAGGGCAAGGGCTTTTGGTTTATCAATTTGTTCGGGGAAAGGAGGTTCATCGAGGGTGATATTCAAACTATCGACCTCATAGACGGACACTTTGTCATGCTTAAAACAGAGAAGTCGAATTGATCCTCATCTGATAACACGGCTCATCCCCGTCAAGATTCCCCGGAGGTTTCCCATTGTTGGATAACAACCACAGAATCATCAATTACTTACGACTTTCTGTTACGGATCGCTGCAATTTGAGATGTATCTA
>CAZBOB010000188.1:0-6586 GCA_964492995.1 uncultured Desulfobacteraceae bacterium
CGAGCAGGGTCATCAATGGTCCTGCTTTTTATTTGTGCTGATGGCAGATAACTGCTATGTATCCAACATTTTAACAGTGGGTTCAGAACCTGTGATATCGCAAAGTTGATGTCTTAATCCAGCTTTCGAATCAGCCAATCAAGTATAGGCAAAAAAATGTGCCCCTCTCACCAGAAAGGGGCATCTCTTTTCTCAGTCAACCTTATCCATAATTTTCCCATCCGACATGGTCCAGGTCAGTTCTGCGTAATGAGAAATCTTCTTAATATCATGATTTTTCTGTTTGCCATTCCAAATCCGCAACGAGTACCGCAAAATATTCCAGACACAAATAATCTAATTCCGCGTAATGGACATGAGGTCAAATCCACCAGCGTTTTCAATCCCATATTTTTTAACAATACGATCCCGTACCTATTCTTTCATGTGCTGAGCAAACTTTTGCCAGTTTTCAACACGATTGTTTTTCACCTAGATACAGGTATCATGTATTTTGTTTTTTTCGAGATTAGTTGCCCTGATCATATGGAAAAGCCGGTTATTTGTCTTGCTCTGGCAATGTCTCCTTTACCTTTTTCCAGGTCTTGTCGGGATCGAAAATCTTCATCCCCTCAGCGATACGAGTCGTATCCTCGCCAAGATCTTTTTCATAAATGATCCCCTCCTGGTTCACAATAAAGGCCATGACACCGGAATTCCCGTATTCCGCGGGATATGCGACCAGGGCAAAGCCTAAAAGCATCTTGCCTTTAACCACATAATCGTACGCGCCTCCTTGGGCATG
The DNA here is from genome assembly GCA_964492995.1 of uncultured Desulfobacteraceae bacterium. Taxonomy (GTDB): domain Bacteria; phylum Desulfobacterota; class Desulfobacteria; order Desulfobacterales; family UBA11574; genus S5133MH16. The sequence continues at coordinate 785 of CAZBOB010000188.1, forward strand.
TTTCCCCTGTCCCTTGAGGATTTTGAAATAATACCCGTGGAACGGCGAAAGGTCCGCATCAGCGTATCCTTCTTTTGCCGCCCGCGCAACAAGAGGTCCGAGAGGACTCTCTTTTTCGCCTTTCTTCACCTCCCAGTAGAGCCCGTCGCGTTTGCCTTGGGTACTGATGAGCTTCTGGGCGAATTCCACCACTCCGCCGCCTCCGCAATCCTTGCTCGCGTATTCATGCTGTGCGTCGGTATAGGCATGAAGCACGTCCATAACATGCAGCTCATTTCTACCGATTCTCCGGTTCAGAATCTCCTGTTTCCCTTGTTCCGCGTCAAATACCCATATTGCGCCTGCCTTCACGATGGGAATCGGCAAGGGCCAGTTGTCCTTGCCGATACAGAGCGTCACTTTGTCTGCTGACACTTTTTGAAGTATGTTCATCCGGTCATAGGCCTTGATGAATTTTTCCCGTCCGGTACTGTTTGCCACGTCATCACCGGAAAAGATCAGTTCCCTGCTCCCGGGACCCAGAATGGCGAGCATTTCTTCCATGTCATTTGCCCTGACTGCAGTAACCAGAGACTTCACCGCCTTTTCCGGCGAGGAAAAGCTACGATGCGGCATGCCTCCGGCATGTGAAGATGAAGCAGCCCAGAGCAAGAACAAGGTGCCGGAGATAAGGCAAGCCAGCACAGTCAACCAACGCTCCTCATTGTTCTTATATAATGCAATGCTATTCATTTTTCCTCCCTTGTTTATAGAGCAATCCTCCCAAGAATTTATAGCCGTTCTTTTGGTCCGCTATCTGCGAAATCCGCCACCTTGGCGCCCGCTGCCTTGACCGCTACTCCGGGAGCTGCCGACCTGGCGATGTAAGTTGCCGCCCTGATGTCTCGTGTCTCCCCCCTGACGGCTTTGTATCCCGCGCTGGCTTGCCTTGCGTTCAAAGCTTCCGTTGCCCACCCCATGGAAGGGAGTATTCCGGCCTTCAGGTATCTGAAGTCTTTTGCTCTCGGGCTTTGCTCCGGGTACGCCGGCTCTTTGCCGTGGTTCTTGAGTGCGCTGAACCCTTTCACGCTGCCTTTTTACCTGGGACACATCCGCTTTTTTCCGGCGTTCTTGGGTGCGCTGGATCCTTTCACGTTCGGTTCCTGCCCGGGGCGCATCGGCCGGTTCCCGTCGTTTGATGGGGGTCCTCGACAGATCCACGGCCCTTGTTTTAGGAACCCTTGGCGGGTATCCGCGCATTTCCCGGCCGGGCGCCGATCTTCGATAGGGTCTGTTTCCGAATCGCTCACTGGTTCTTCTATCCCTGTAAGCCACGCCTCTTCTGTGCACAGGGTCATGCTTCCAGAAATACCGGTCGGGATAATGCCTGTCGGGGAATCTGTGAAATCGTCTTGCTCTATGCATGTCTATATAAATATGGTGCCTATGCCAGTCGAACCAGCTCCATGCAAATAAATCGATTCCGATATAAAAATGAGGTCCGAAGCTGATAAAACCGCCGGTGATAATTACACCGGGGGGATAGTACCAGTAATAGGGTGGATATGCAGGATACCACCACGGACCATAGACATAGAGCGGATCATAGACCGGCACGTAGACAACGCTCTGGTTGACAGGCTCGATCCTGACGGCATTCTCTTCGTGGATGACTTTCTGTTCTTCGGTTGTCCTGAGGTTTCCCTGCTCCTCGGCTTTTCGTCGCAATTCCTGTATGGTCGCCATGACGTCATCATTTTGACTCAGAAAGGCGTCTCCCAGTTTACTGGTTTGGTCGAGTTTGTCGCTCATTGCAAAAAGCACGTCAGGGAAATGACAGAGCGATTTTATGCTGGGGTCCCAGGGTTTTGCCTTCAGGGCGTCGTCCAGCGCATCGCCCGTTAAGTTTTTGTTCTCTTTCACCCAACGCTCGGCCTGGACGACCTCCAGCGGATAGGTCGATGCCATCAGTATCTGGGCGACCAGCGAATCCGGATACAGGGCAATCGGCGCAAGCATCTGATCCAGTTCTTCTTTCCTGAATCTTTCTGTTTGCTCTGTTTGCTCTGTTTGCTCAGATTCCTGCGCAGGTATTCCGGGAGGTATGACGAGCATGGCGATGATCATCCAAGCCAATCCTCGCATAATGAGTGTTGCAGCTCTCATATTGTCTCCTTTCGCGCTTCTGGAAAAATCCAGGCGCATGGTGAGCCAATGTGAAATAACATTAAAATCCTCTGATCACGACGATCGCAGAAATGATATCAACAAAAGATGAACGGCCTATTCTCCGGAAGGAGTTTTCATCAAGTAAACTCCTTTTCTGATCAAAAGTGATCCCTGTTCGACCGGCTGATATATATAGCAGGCCGAACAGTCGGGGATGATAATAAGATGCCTTATCCTTTGTTTCAGTTTGCATCTTCAATTTTAGACGGAGTCTTGCGATGTTTTCCCTTTCCATGCTTTTTACCGTGTTTTGCATGGTGATGCAAGTCAAACACCTCCAGCTTTTTGAGTTGATCCGCAGTTAACAGCTTTCCAACTGCCAGGCGAGACTCAATTTTCTGGACAAACAGTTTGCCTTTCAGATCTGAAATCTTTTGGGCGAGTTTGAGAACATCCGGCTCGTCCACGGGGTCGGCGGAAAACAATTTCTCCAATTGAAGGTGAAGACCGTCAAGCTGGGATTTCAGTTTCAGATGCTTTTCACGACGGGCAAAATCCGCTTCCCTGAGCCCCTTGACCTGTTCGTCGGTGAGCCCCAGTTCCTGAACCATTTTCGGGTTCCGCCAGATTCCCAAAGGCGACACGTGATGCCTTTTCATGCCAAATCCCTTGTGAGACGTGCAGTTGCCTGGCATAAATGCTCCCGCAAAAGTCGGAATGAAAAATACCGTGACCAAAAAAACCATTGCGCCTGTAAAGAATTTTTTCTTAATATTCGAATTCATGATGTACCTCCTTTTTGAGATTGTTTGTTTTCAAGGAATTTTTTCCTCGGTTTTGAACTTATTATAAGGGATGAATGTAAAGAATTTATGTTGATTCCAGGGAAAATTGTAAATGTTTTGTAAAGTATATTGCACTGATGTTATGAATCATATAAAAAATAGGATCAGGTAAGATGGATATTAAGATCGGGTGCGGTTATGGAGAATCAGGAAAGTTCGCCTTCCAGAATTAAAATCTTGATTGTCGATGATGACAAAAAGCTTTGCAGGCTGGTCAAAGACTACCTTGAGCCCATGGGCTATGATGTGGATGCTGCCCACACGGGAACCCATGGACTGGAAAAGGTCTTGGCCGGGGATTTTCAAGTGGTTATTCTCGATGTCATGATGCCGGAGATGGACGGGTTCGAAGTGTTGAAAAGATTGCGCAAGGAATCGGACATCCCGGTATTGATGCTCACCGCGCGTGGCGATGAGACCGACAGAATTGTGGGACTCGAGATGGGGGCCGATGATTATCTGCCCAAGACTTTTTCCACACGGGAACTTTTAGCGCGCCTTCGCGCCGTGACCCGCCGATCTTTCAAATCCGAACGTCAACCCGCCCCCAATACCATGGATAAAGCATTGATTCTGGGAAATCTCCAGATCAGCCAAACCTCCCGAACGGCTCGGTTGGGCGCTGATATACTGAACCTGACACCCATCGAATTCGATCTTCTGATTTGCCTGGCCAAGGCCGCAGGGCGGATATTAACACGGGATCAGCTTTTGGACGCCGTTTCCGGTCGAAGCTACGACGTTTTCGACCGCTCCGTGGATGTCCATATCTCCTCGCTGCGGAGGAAGCTGGGAGATGATTCCCGAAACCCCAGATTCATTAAAACCGTTCGATCCGCCGGGTATATGTTTATAGACCCGAGGAGTCAGGAATTATGAAGCCTTTTTCATCGTTATTCTCCAAAATCCTTCTCTGGTTTTTTATGAACCTGGCCCTTGTAGCGGCGGTCCTGGTCGTGTTCTTCGCGTTTCAGTCCCAGATAGATCTGCATGCTATTTTTGGTCGACAGGCATCGGATCGATTGCGAACTGCCGGAAGGCTGATCTCCCATGAACTGAATCAGGTGCCCACCGCGAACTGGTCTGATGTGCTCGCCCGACATGCAGAGATCCATCAGGTGGACTTTGCTCTCTTACTTAAAGGCGGTCTCCAATCTTTATCAAAGGATATGGATATCCCGGAGCCTGTGATGAAAATGGTCATGGGCGCTTTCCGGCCGAAACCCCCAAAGGGCGAGTTTTCACTGCCGCCCAAACACCGCGATAAGCAAGGCAAAAAGCGTCGCTTCATGATGCGAACGAAAAATCCGGCGCGATACTGGGCCGGGGTTCGGATCCCGGTGTCCCTCACACCATCACGCCCCCCCGTGCGCGCCGTACTTCTTGCCGTGTCAGATTCTATAACGGGAAACGGCTTTTTTTTCGATCCCCTTCCGTTGATTATTGTCGCGGCGGCAGTGATGCTTATTTCGGCGTTGTTGTGGATACCGTTGGTGAGAAACATCACTCGACCGCTTGCCCGGATGACTCACGCAGCCGAGGAGATTGCCAAGGGAAGGTTTGATGTGCGCATCAATGAACCGCGGGCCGATGAAATCGGGCGCCTGGGAAGTTCCATCAACCACATGACTTCGCGCTTATGCGGTTTTGTGAAAGGCCAGAAAAGTTTTTTGGGTGATGTGGCACATGAACTTGGCTCCCCTATCGCCCGGATTCAGATCGGACTCGGCATACTGGAACAACACGTGGATGCAAATAACCGAAAGCAGGTGGTCGATGTGATGGAAGATGTGACACACATGTCGAACCTGGTCAACGAACTGCTTTGCTTTTCACGGGCCGAAATGGACACGGCAAAGGTCATGCTGAATACAATTGAACTCCTTCCCGTATTGCAACGGGCGGTGCAACGGGAGAGCATGCCCACAACGGAGATCATCACGAAAATCGATCCCAAGATCCGGGTTATCGCAGATCCCGAGCTTCTGGCCCGAGCACTGGCCAATATTATCAGAAATGCTGTAAAGTACGCTGGAGACGCGGGACCGATTCACGTTTCAGCTAAAAGAGAAGGAAATAAAATAGAGATCCAGGTCAAAGACTCCGGTCCCGGCGTGCCCGATGACCTTGTGGAACAGCTTTTCGAGCCTTTCTTTCGCCCCGAACCCTCTCGAGATCGCTGTTCCGGTGGCGTCGGCCTTGGACTTGCCATCGTAAAAACCTGCATTGAAACGTGCAAAGGCACTGTTTCCGCCCGAAACCTTAAACCCAAAGGTTTTGCGGTAACAATCACCTTAACGTCTGATACTTAAAAATCAAAGGTATCATTACATGATGTTGTATGAATCCGATTCAAATACGTAACGTAAAGATTCCCATTAATTTTCATGCAAGATTCAGACATTTACTTTTTGCTCATGGATGCTGAAAAAAGATGGCTAAGCGTTGACGGTCCTGAATTTATTAGGAAGATTGGTATAAAAAAAGGACACACAGTGGTTGATTTCGGCTGCGGTCACGGGCATTACACGATTCCTGCGGCCAGAGTCGTGCAGGCCAAAGGCCGGGTGTATGCGTTGGACAATGATGAAGAGGTTATTCGAAAAATTATTCCATTTTCATAGTTATACCAGCGGCCACATCCTAACGCTCAGGAGAGTAGAAAATGATCAAGGTTTGAACCCGGTCTTTAGTATCCAAAATTGAAAGTAGACAGATTTTAAAGTCGGTGAGAAATCGGTTTCGTTTCTAATCCTCTTTGATCCTTGCAATAATTTCCCTCTGTCTGTAGATCACATAGCTCGTAATA
>CAZBOB010000189.1:0-6554 GCA_964492995.1 uncultured Desulfobacteraceae bacterium
TGAAATTATGACTTAAAAAATCAATGGGATAATTTAGCAACGAATTGTTCTTAATAACTCTGGCGCGGCTCGGGCTTACGGGTGCTTAAGCACAAGTTTCAGTCGGTTGGAAAGAGATACACGCTGTTGTGGAGCGTTCTCCCTGTATTGAGATTCAAATGCGTTTGCCCTGTCTTAAAAAAAATGCAATTTCCTTGAATGTCCCCTTTAAATTTAGTATTCTTAATATTTTTCTTAAATTACTGGATTTGCTCTCTTGGGCTGCCAGGGGTTACGTTTGTTGTGGAATTGCAAATCTGACAAAACTGGATGGAACATCAAAAAACAGGGCCGGACGCAACGGGCCGGCAAAGAAAACCTATGGCTATGGTAAAACGAATAATGATAACCCTGATTGGGTTGATTGTATTGATTGGCGGTTTGGCCGGGATAAAATACCTTCAGATTGAGCGGATGACTGCCTATGGAGACAATTTTATTCCGCCCCCGGAAGTTGTTACAACGGCGACGGCCAAAAACGACTCATGGGAATCTTTTCTAACCGCCGTCGGGTCCCTGGAAGCCGTGCAAGGGGTGGTGGTTACCGCGGAGCTCACGGGAAAAGTCGTGCATATCGCCTTTGAGCCGGGTACCATGGTGAAGGCAGGTAATCTCCTGGTACAGCAGGATACGTCTGTCGAATCGGCGCAGTTGCGCGCGGCCGAGGCTGAGGTGGCGCTCGCAAAAATAAACTTTAAGCGCTCAAAAGAACTGGTGGCCGCTAAAACCATATCCCAATCTGATTTTGATAACGCCGATGCAAAGTTTAAGCAGGCGGTGGCCCAAGCAGACAACATTCGCGCAGTTATCGGGAAGAAGACCATTCGAGCCCCATTTGCCGGCCGTCTCGGTATCCGCCAGGTGAACCTGGGGCAAACTCTCGATGAGGGGAATGAGATTGTTTCGCTCCAGTGCCTTGATCCGATTTATGTCAATTTTCTGTTACCGCAGCAGCAGCTTGCCCAGGTGCACACGGGCCTCGCCATTCGACTGACGACCGATGCATTTCCCGGGCAGGTGGTTTCCGGAAAAATTACAGCCATAAACCCCCAAGTTGATGCCGCTACACGAAACATCCGGATCCAGGCAACCGTAGCAAACCCGGAAGAGCGACTTCGACCCGGCATGTACGTGGATGTGTCGGTGGTGTTGCCGGACCGGATTGAGGTGCTCACCATTCCTGCCACCTCAGTGCTGTACGCACCTTACGGCGACTCCGTGTTTGTAGTTGAGGAGCAAAAAAATGATCCAAATAAACCGTCCGCTCTGCTGCTGAACCAAAAGTTCGTGCGTTTGGGAGAAAAACGCGGGGACTATGTATCGGTTATGTCCGGACTCAAAGAGGGGGAGACAGTGGTCAGTACCGGCGTGTTTAAGCTTCGAAACGGCCAGAACGTTGTTATAGACAACACCCTGTCACCTGAATTCAAGCAAATGCCTAAACCGGCGGATGCATAATCCAAAAACCCGCAGACCAAATGAATTTTAACCGTTTTTATTTTTATACCCTAAATGAGCGAAAGTCGAGGATGCCCCAGATTTGAGGCATCAAGGGCGAAGCCCCGCTTGATAACGCGGGATAAACCTCCGTCGTCTACTGCGAGCCCTTGATAACGAAGAAGATGGGGTATCATCGGCTTTCCCAAGGGGTAAACAAAATGGGATTTTCTAATTAATTTATATCTCGTTTATAGAAAAGTTATAAAAATGCATCTGAATATACTAAAATACATAATAAATCAAACACATAAAACATTTTTCCCATTTTGTTTACGATCATTTAGGGTTATATGTAAACCATGAAACTAACCGATCTGTTTATCCGACGCCCGGTCCTTGCAATAGTCGTCAATCTTGTGATCATTATTGCCGGCTTGCAGGCAATTCGGTCGCTCAATGTTCGCCAGTATCCCCGCAGCGAGAACTCTGTGGTTACGGTCACGACGATTTATGTGGGTGCAAGCGCCGATCTTGTCCGAGGATTTATTACCACCCCTTTAGAGCGGGCCATTGCCGCGGCCGACGGCATTGAATATATTGAATCTCAAAGCGCACTGGGCCTCTCCACGATCAACATTCGCTTGAAACTCAATTACGATCCGATCCAGGCGCTTTCCGAAATAAGTACCAAGGTAGATCAGGTTCGAAACGATTTGCCCCCGGAGGCAGAGGTTCCGACCATCAATGTTGAATCGGCTGAGAGCCGGTTTGCCTCATCGTATCTCAGTTTTACTTCCGATGTGCTGATGCAAAATGAGATCACCGACTACCTGGTACGTGTGGTTCAACCCCGACTCTCTGCGGTAGAAGGTGTGCAACGGGCCGATATTCTTGGCGGCAGGACATTTGCCATGCGCATCTGGCTGAAGCCCGATCTCATGGCTGCGTTCAACATCAGCCCGGTTCAGGTGCGACGTGCCCTGGCCGCCAACAATTACCTTGCCGCCGTGGGCCGCACCAAAGGAGCGTTGATTCAGGTGAATCTGACTGCCAATACGGACCTGCGCTCCGTGGAAGAATTCAAACGGCTGGTTATCCGGCATCAGGATGGCGCCATTATAAGACTTGAGGATATCGGAGACATCGTGTTGGGGGCGGAAAACTATGATACCGAAGTGCGTTTTTCAGGACAAACCGCTGTGTTTATGGGCATCTGGCCCCTGCCAAACGCCAATTCCCTGGATGTCATTAACCGGATTCGTGTCCAAATGCAAGGCATCCAAAAGGAACTCCCCACAGGCATGGAGGCGAGCGTTGCCTACGATGGCACGAAATACATCAAGGACGCCATTCGAGAGGTGACCAAAACGCTAGGGGACACCCTGCTCATCGTTGTGATCATTATTTTTCTATTTCTCGGTTCCTTTCGATCCGTATTAATCCCTGTGGTCGCCATTCCCCTGTCTCTTATCGGCGCGGTGTTTCTGATGCAGGTGTTTGGCTTTACCATTAACTTACTCACCCTACTTGCCATCGTACTTTCCGTTGGGCTTGTGGTGGACGACGCCATCGTGGTGGTAGAAAATGTCGAACGGCATCTGAGAAGAGGGCTGTCGCCGTTTAATGCCGCAATATTGGGGACCCGTGAACTTGTCGGCCCTATCATTGCCATGACGGTTTCCCTTGCAGCGGTCTATATTCCCATCGCTTTGCAGGGAGGGCTTACCGGAACTCTTTTTAGGGAGTTTGCTTTTACCCTTGCCGGTGCGGTGATCATTTCCGGTGTGGTGGCCCTGACGCTTTCCCCTATGATGGCATCCAAATTACTGAAACCGGGGATTGGAGAACGCGGGCTGGCCGGAAAAATTTCCCGGGGGTTCAGCCGTCTCAGAGACGCATACGGACGATTGCTGGATGTCACCCTTAATGCCCGGCCGGCGGTCTATATGGTATGGCTGGTGGTCAGTTTGCTCACCATTCCTATGTTTATCATGTCTCCGGTAGAACTTGCACCTTCTGAGGATCAGGGGGTGATTTTCGGCATCATTGATGCTGCGGCCAACGCGACCCTTGACCAGACCAGTCATTCTGCAGCTGCGGTCAACCGGATTTTCTTCAGTATACCGGAAACCGATCACACGTTTCAGTTGACGGCGCCCTCCTCCGGCTTCGGCGGTATGGCCACCGTCCCCTGGAGCGAACGAGAACGGACTATTTTTCAGATTCTGCCCGAAGTGCAGCAAAAGTTGCATGCCATACCCGGGGTTCGAGTGCTTCCGGTAACACCGCCGGCACTTCCCGGGGGCGGTGAGTTTCCCGTTGAGTTTGTCCTGGCTTCCACGGCTGAATCAGAACAAATTCTCTCCTTTGCCAGGCAGATTCAGTTAAAGGCCATTCAGAGCGGTTTGTTTGCCTTCCCTCCTATTATTGACGTCAAAATTGACCAGCCCCAGGCAGAACTTGTTATTGATCGTGACCGGGTGGCGGATCTGGGCCTCAATCTTGAGCAGGTGGGGGTGGATATGGCGTCCATGCTAGGGGGAAATTTCGTGAACCGGTTTAACATTGCCGGCCGTAGCTACAAGGTCATTCCCCAGATCAAACGGGTGGATCGACTCAACCCGGAACAACTCAATAACATCTACATCACCGGCCCGGATGGAAATCTGGTGCCGTTCAGCACGGTTGCTTCCATTCGTAATACCACCGTACCGCGCTCCATGAACCGCTTTCAACAGTTAAATGCCGTAAAGATCAGCGGAGTGTCGGTGCGCCCTCTGAATGAAGCGCTTCGGTATCTTGAGGACGAAGCGGCAAAAATTCTTCCAAAAGGCTACGTGATCGATTACACCGGAGAGTCACGTCAGCTTCGCACGGAAGCCAATAAATTTCTTCCCGCTTTTGGGCTTGCCGTGGTGCTTATTTTTTTAGTGCTGGCCGCACAATTTAACAGTTTTCGCGACCCCTTTGTCATCCTTGCCGGGTCGGTGCCGCTGGCCATGTTCGGCGCGCTGGTGTTCACTTTCCTTAAAATGCCGGATCCCAATATTCCGTTTTGGACCCACGGCTGGACCTCTACCCTGAATATCTATTCCCAGGTGGGCCTGGTGACCCTGGTGGGTCTGGTGTCAAAAAACGGCATCCTCATTGTAGAATTTGCCAATAAGCTCCAGGAACAGGGACGATCCAAACATGAGGCAATTCGAGAGGCGGCCTTGACCCGGCTGCGCCCGATTCTCATGACCAGCGGTGCCACCATTGCCGGTCATTTCCCATTGACCCTGGTCACCGGCGCAGGCGCTGCGGCCCGAAACTCCATCGGCCTAATAATCGTTGGCGGCATGACTATTGGCAGCCTTTTCACCCTTTTTGTTGTTCCATCTATTTACATGCTGATTGCACGGGATCATTCCACGGAAGAGGCGCCCGAAGAGATTAGATTGGAAGGAGCACAAGGTGCAGCGGTCACCGTATCACCGGAGTAAGCACATCAGAATTCTAATTCGGTCGGATGCCACATTCTATTTTATGATCTTTTACTGGCAAATCCGCTACGTTCATTATTTTATTTAAAATGTTCTTGATTTTTTACAAGAATATCTGTAATTAAGGCCTTTTTTAATTCTGCCATTATAAAACCTGAATTGAGCGATTTTTTGTTAGATCTACACCGACCTCTTGCGCACCAAGGCTCCGGAAAAATCCTCGACTGACCTACGGGTATGCCTGTCAGAAATCCCGATCTCTTTTCGGGGCGGTTTTTGCGAACCTTGCTGCATCAAGATTTCAGCACATCTCTTCAAAAAAAATCGCTCAACTCGGGTAAAATATTTTGCCGGTTTCGATAACAATCGATGCCGCTTTTAGGTTTTAGTTAGTGTCCATCCAGAAATGGTAGATTTTGGTTTTCGGCAAGGCCCGAGCGAGTTTTCAACCACAGGCATAGCGCGCTATTTCGAGGATTGAAAACGAGCGAGAACGCCGCCGAGGGCCAAAAGATGCCGTTTATGGATGGACACTAGTTAATGTTGATTGGAGGACCATCCAAATGGCTCAAAAGCCAACCTATGAAAAATTGGAGCAAAGGGTTAAAGAACTCGAAAAAGCAGCCCTTGAGCGCCAAAAGGCGGAGGAGCCGCTACAGGAGTTTGAACAAGAAAAAGAGATAGTTCTCAAAAACTTGGTAGAGCATGTTATATATCAAGACACTGAAATGAGAATTCTATGGGCCAACCGGGCTGCCTGTGAATCAGCGAATATGACACGTGAACAATTATTGGGCCGCTTTTGTTATGAGATATGGCCCAAGCGCAGCGATCCCTGCCCGGACTGTCCACTCAGGAAAGCCATGAAAACGGGTCAACCTGAAGAGATAGAAAAATGCACTCCTGACGGTAGAGCCTGGTTTATCCGGGGCTATCCCGTACAGGATGCAAACGGTAAAATTGTGGGTGCGATTGAGTTGACATTGGACATTACGGAACACAAACACGCTGAAAAAGAGCTGCGCAACGCTCACAACAAGCTGGAGCAACGGGTTAAAAAGCGAACTGCCGAACTGGTAAAGGCCAACGAGGAACTCAGATGGCAAATAGAAGAGCGTAAACGGGCTGAAGAAACCTTACAAGAAAGCGAAGAGAACTACCGGCATCTTTTCCAAACCATAACAGATGCTATTATGCTCTTTGACGCGGAAACCCGTCAGTTTATAGATGTCAATGACGCTGCATTGCGTCTCTATGGTTACAGCCGGGAAGAGTTCTTGAAGTTAACGCATCAAGATATCACATCAGAACCGGAACACTCCGATATCTCCATCAGGCAAACCCTTGAGGGAGAGCTCACAAGAATTCCGGTTCGATATCACAAGAAAAAAGATGGTTCCATATTCCCTGTGGAGATATCTACCAATACATTCACATTGAGAAACCGGAAAGTGCACTGCGGAGTTATCAGAGACATTACGGAACGGAAGCGGGCTGAGGAGGAGCTGTTGGAGAGGGAGCAGGTCATGAAGGCAATACTCGCTGCTTCTCCGGTGGGGATTGGTTTGGTCCGAAATCGAATAATAGATT
>CAZBOB010000190.1:0-6553 GCA_964492995.1 uncultured Desulfobacteraceae bacterium
CTGCTAAGATTCTTGCACAAAGAACCAAATGAAAGTACTACCTTGAAAGGGCTGGGACGGTTTTCCTTAAATTAGGATTTTGGTGAGTTAAGATGACGGCAATTTTTTCGGCCTCTTGTGGATCCTCTGCCTTTACAAATCTCGTGGCATAAAACCCAAACTTTTTGGGCTCACCGTCAAGATTGAGGAGGAAATTCTTCCCATGGAGTTTAACCTTGAATCTTTTCATAAAATTCTCTTTTCTGGCTAACATTAGATATTAAATAGTCGGCGTGATAACTGGTACTCTTGCCAGTACGCCAACTGAAAGTCATTTGATTTCGATTACATATACCATTAAAATGAAATAGGCAAACCCTCCAAAAAAGATTTGCCCTTTTTTGAAAAACGATATCCCAAATTTTTCAGGCCCCTGATACTTACATTTCCATAGCAGATATTCAAACATCAAAAAGGCAGAACCAAATGACAAGCCGATCGCTTAACGTGTTGAAAGACTCTTGTAATTCCTTGATATATGAACGAAAACAAGCAAAAGCTATCAATATAATAAGTTTTTGGAAGTCTTGCCTTCTATTGCATATAAAAACAACATATTAGGGTGATGCATCAACACTTTTAACGATCGGGTCGGCCAAATGACTCTGCCTTAATTATTGCTTGATGTTCAGTTGTTTACTTCTTGAGCTTCTCCCTAATACCAACAATACCAATCAGGCCAGAACCTAAAAGCCAAATTCCAAACGCAAAAGATTTAGCCTCCCCTGTGTCGAAGATTGGATACTTCCTGTTTGAAACAACTCGGGGAATTGTTACCATTACTTACAAGCATACCGATATAGCCCATCTACGCAAGCGTTTGAAAAATGATTCAGATCCTTTATTTTTTGCGGTCACATTTATAATGTTGTTGTAAGTCCCGAAGCAATTGGGGTATAGTTGATCATTTTGTGGATCTTCTTTCCATTGACCGTCAACCAGAAACTTGTATTCGTATTTTCCGGGAGGAATTATCACGTCCCTGACCCACGTCCCGTTTCCATCGTTTTTCATAGGGTCGGTTTTCGGATTCCATTTGTTAAAATCCCCTGTCAAAAAGACCTCATTGGCATCGGCGTTTTCAAGTGAAAATGTCACCTTCCGCTGTTTAATTCCCTGTCTTGTTTTGATTCTTGTCATCTAATACCTCCTTAAATGACACTGATTGATTCAAAAACATAAAATCCGTTTGCCTATCTATTAGATCAGCAAATCACCTTGCCGGATCCAGGAAGATATACATTATATTTATTATAGCATATCTCTTAAGTCGAGATATACTAACCGCCCCTTAAAAATTGCATAAGATAATATAAATTGTATGTCAAGTAAAAAATAATGCAATATATGGTGGTAGAAAGCTATGTTTTATTGGTAGGACTATAGGAGTTAATTGTGAGCAGATGATGGAGTTTGCCTCAAAAATCGAAAAGGGCAAACCCTATAAAATGGATTTGCCCCTATTGAAAAATGATATCGCAACAATTTCAAGGCCCTGATATTTACATTTTCATAGATAGTCACGATTTCGAAGTGAAGATTTCGAGGCAAAATCTTAAGGATTTTATGGTTTCAATTTATTAAGGTCGAAGGCAGAAATCAGTCAAACGACTTAGCGCTTGAAATAGTAACATTGTGGTATCAAAAATGAAAAGCAGGGCCATTTTTGATGACCCTGCCAATACAATGGCCCCCTAAGATGCCGTTATTTTCTAATGAAAAGATGCACGCACACCCGAGAAGCCTTTTAGATGCCACCCCTAACTTCTTTTTTAAGATATAACCTTTGGAGGCCTTCAGACCATCTCATGGTTTATTATAGTTTGTTCAGTTTGGGTAGTATCTGAGGTAGTATATGATAGGTACTTCCCTTTGTCAAGACCTATTAAATAAAATGAATTGAATACATTCTTATTAGTAATATTCCTCTTGCAAAGCCAATGCTTGTTGTAACTGATAATCTTTGAGAAGTCTCATTTCTGTTAGGATCTCTCCCAGCTTTCTCTTCATTCGACTCAAAGCCCAATTGAGGTCTTTGTTCATTATGTACCCCAACACCTTAAGTGTTTCTCCTAACTTCATAAAGGTGTTCTTTTGATAATCCAGTGCAGTTTCTAATTGTTTGGGCGTTATATGACCAGATTGAACCAAAATTTCTCCAATCCTGAGCTTTTGTTCTGATAACGCCTTGTCAAGTTCATTTTCTGCTATGTATCCTTCCGAAACCAGGATCTTGCCCAGTTTTGAGCTGTGCCTTTCTCGTATTGCAGGAGGATATTCAACCAGCTGGTTCCTGCCAGCTTCTTTTGCTTGATAGAGGGCTTTGTCTGCCAACTCCAAGATTTCAATGGGAGATTGACCCATAAAACTATTGTATGATGTTATTCCTATGCTTATAGTGATATTAAACTGGGATAGGTTGTGTTTAAACGGATGCCCGGCCACAATTTTCCTGAACCTTTCACAGACAGCCTTGGCTTTTTTGGCAACAGTATCAGGCAATATGACTGCAAACTCTTCACCTCCATAACGACAGGCCAAATCGCTCTGTCTGATGCAATCTTTGAGTATCTTTCCAATCTCAGCAAGTACCATATCTCCAGCTGTGTGACCATAAGCATCGTTGACTCGCTTGAAGTAATCCAAATCCATCATACACATAACCAGAGAAGTACCATACCTTTTCGCCCTTGCCATCTCCCGCTCCAGGGCCTCCGTGAAGTACCGGCGATTATAAAGCCCGGTTAATTCATCCGTGGTGGAAATCTCTGCCATTTTCGTCATGGCCATATTTATCTCTCTGTTGAGGCGAAATTTTTCAAGGGCATTATTTATGCTCCGAGAAAGGGAGCTTTCGCTGATATTCTCTTTGGAAAGATAATCATAGGCGCCTGTCTGGATGGCCTTGGAAGCGATCACCTCATTCCCTTGGCCTGTAAGCACCACCACAGGAACTTGTATATCCTGTCCTTTCATGAACCTTAACAAATAAAAGGCATCATCGTCCGGCAGCTTGTATTCTGACAGGGTGAGAGCATAAGTATTCTTTGTCAATAGCGCTTTTGCCTCCTTAATATTCACAGCCTGGGATACCTTGGTCATTCCCAGGTTGCTCAACATTTTCTTTAGCATTGAAAAGTACATTTTGTCATCTTCTACCGAAAGGATATTTAAATCCTGGTCTATGCTTATGATCTCGCTCCCGTCGAAATAAGCCTTTGTTTCGTAATTACGAATGGTTTGAATTTTCTTCACAATATCGGAGATCCTGTTTCCGGCATCCTCTATGGCGGCAACGCAATCAGACAACTTTTCAGGATCGCTCTTGTACATTCCCATAAACTCAATATTACCCAGAAGGACCATAAGCGGTTGGTTCAGTTCATGGGCGGTAGCTCCTGCCATCTGTAGCAACACTTTGAGTCGTTCTTCATCAATAAGCTCTTTTTGTTGCTCAAGAATCTTTTGATTGGCCTTTTTTAACTCCAACCTCAGCCTATGTCTCTCAACAGCATAATATATAGCACGAATTAACAAACCGCTATCTATTTGTCCCTTGACTAAATAGTCCTGAGCCCCCTTACTGATAGACTTGATTGCTAAGTTTTCATCTTCAAGTCCTGTAAGTACAATCACGGGAATTACCTGAGCTTTGGCATGTGCTTTGACGAATGTGTCTAATCCCTGGCTATCCGGCAAGTTCAGGTCCAGAAGAATCAGGTCGATTTCCATTTGGACTAAATGTTCCAGACCTGTAGAGAGACGATCAAAATGTTCTAACTCAAAACAAGCACTCTTGGATTCTATCAGCATTTTCCGAATCAGGTGTGCGTCACCGGGATCGTCTTCGATTAATAGAATTTTTAGTTTTTTGTTTAACGTATTGGGTTTTGAGTTCATGATCTTTGTCTTTTTGGAATTGGTATCTCTTAATTTATGGTTTGTAACTTGTGTTTCGTTATTTTCAACATACTATAACTATAAATTATTCACATCGGGATCCTCAAGCAAGTTTTCCAGTACCAGGAGGTTCTCCAGCATGTCATCTACAATACGTATGTTCTGTTTTTCTTCTTTAAGGCGTTATTATTGTATTTTCCATGGCCCTATTTATCCTCCTTTGGCGGCAGAACAACAATCTGGAACCAATATTCCTCTAAGGTTCGAATCACATTGAAGAACTGATCCAGATCTACCGGCTTGGTTATGTAAGAATGCACACCCAGATCGTAGCTTCGGGTAATATCTTCTTCCTGGCGGGATGTGGTTAAGACCACTACTCTGATATTGCGAAGTTCATGGATTGAACGTATTTGCTCTAAAACCTGTCTGCCGTCTAATTTTGGCATATTAAGGTCAAGCAGAAACAGATCCGGCTGAGGTGATGTTTCCGGATCAATGTACCTTCCCCTTCGGAACAGGTAATCCAAAGCCTCCTCGCCATCTTTTACGATATACAGTTCATTCTCGACCTTTCCTTCTTCCAAAGCACGCTTTGTCAACTCTTGATCTCCGAGGTCATCCTCGGCCAAAAGAATGATTGCCGGCCTCTTCAGCGTTACTGCCATGATCTCCCCTCCTTATTGTAAACTTGAAATGAGCCCCTTTGCCGGGCTCAGATTCAACCCAAATTTCTCCGGTGTGACGTTCAATCGCTTTTCGGCAAATTGCCAGCCCGATTCCTGTCCCTTCGTATTCAGTCTGGGAATGCAACCTCTTGAAAGGCAGAAATATCTGTTCGGCGTATGCTGTACTTATGCCAATACCATTGTCCTTAACGCCGAAAATAGAAACTCCGTCTTTATTTTCAACCGTAATTTCCATCCTCGGAGGTTCTTTATCGCTAAACTTCAGGGCGTTGCTGATTAGATTTCGATAGATTTGGGTTAGTAGTATCTTGTCTCCCCATACTTCCGGCAATTCATTGCAAACGATTTCAGCTTCAGTTTTTGCTATCTCGCTTTCTAATTCCTTCAAGGCAAGGTTTACACAAGTATCCAATGAAAACCGTTCAAATTTCATATCCATCCGGCTGGTGTGTGAAAGCTTCAAAAGATCCTGAACAAGGGTTTGCATCCAAAGGGCCGCATCGGCAATAAAAAATAAATCTTTTTCTGCTTGTTCTGGAAGATCTTCTCCCAAATCCTTTTTCAGAAGATCACAAAAAGCGGATAACTTGCGCAATGGTGCCCGCAAATCATGGCTGGCAAAGTATGTAAATTCATTCAGTTCCTCATTCTTTCGTCTCAATTCCTCGTTAAGCCTTTGCAACTTAAGAGATTTCTCAGCTAACTTCATCTCTGTCTGCTTGTGCTCGATGATTTCCCTCTCCAATCCCCTCGTGGTTTCTTTCAATTTCAGGTTAATCAGCCCCAGTTCTCCAATCATAACTGCAATTTCGCTCAAGAAAGAAAGAGCACTTTTGAACTGTTCCTCCGTTACGATCGGAACCTTATTCAATGCATTCAGATACGCATCTATATCATAGCCATAACTTTCAGCTTGCCTTCTGAATCGTCCAATATCGGGTTTTTTAAAAAGGATCTGTCCGGTAAGTAGACTGGCTATATGTTTACCATTGATAATGATCGGTGTTGCTCCATCTACTAAACCATTTTTACAAGGCCTTACGTTCAACTCCTTCAATTCTTTTAGCTGGCTCGTCAAGGATCTATTGCTCTCCTTACAATGTTTCTCAGATTCAGGAAAGACGAGATGATATTTAGTGCAGATATCTCTCAATCCCGTACCTATAAGAAGATCCTGTTCAGGATATGAAACCAATCCTGTAGTAAATCCGGTGGCATTGGAAAACTTTTCTAAGACTTCACGAAGATGTTGAATGTCAATCAGATCCTTAATTGAATATTTGCCATCAACTAAATGTGGGGTTTCCGATTCGGCATTAGAAAGGTCAAGTTCATCTGCATTTGGTATGAGAGACTTCTTTGCCCGCTTGTGTTTAACGACTTCCCTTTCTTGTTCCTTGACCTTTTGTTCCAATTCTTCATATGTCGGTTTATTAGCCATTTGGACATCCTCCAAAAACAAAAAAGGTCCATACAATGGTACAATTGAAATCCAATTATGAGCCTTTATATCACATAGGGCTTACTCCTGGAATTTTATTACATTTTAATCAACGTTTAAGGTAGATTCATTTTCACAGGAATGTATATTCCGGCGCATAAACAGGAACCTTAAAATTATATTTTTGAATTTAATCTAAAATAACATGTGGAAAATGAAACTGCAAATATTAATCATAATGGAAATGATGGCATGGGGTCTAATTCGGTCAGGTGAGAGGTTGCTTCTCATAAAAATACGAGTGTTCAATGCTTTTATATTGTGATCCACCACTGGAGATATCTTGCAAGTATCTATTTTCACTTACAAAGAGATACGATAATGATATCTCAGGAATTATTCCCCCCTAAATTCCTGACATCTCTTGCAAGTACAGCAACCTGACGTCAATTAGTTACGATTGCATATATCGCATATATGTTAG
>CAZBOB010000191.1:0-6540 GCA_964492995.1 uncultured Desulfobacteraceae bacterium
GTGGTTAAAATTTTCGCGTTGACTCGGGGCGTCCATGCCCCTCGCCCTTGCGGGCAGCTTGACAGCTGTCCAATTCTGCTATCCTGCAGAATTGCCCTTGGCCTTGAACAAAATTGAACATTTTTCAAAGGTCTCATATTCTGAATCTGAAACCGTTTAGTTTTTTGAAAAAAACCGGTTTTAAACAAGTTTCAAATATGTATAAATACGAAAGGTTGAAAGCACGAAAAAATATTATTTTTCGTGCTTTCGTGATAGTTGTATACTCTAATTTTAACTTCCTTATATTCTCTGGTCAAGCCTGTTGTTACTGAATCCCATAAAAGAAATAGAGAATGGTCAATTCCACTGCTAAAAAGATGGCGGTCATCACTGCACCCGCCTTGGCATAGTCCACCGTTCGATACCCCCCGGGCCTCATGATGAGCGCATTGACCTGGTGTGTGGGCAGCACAAACGTGTTGGACGCCGACAGTCCCACAACCAGCGCGGCCATTCTAGGGTCACCGCCGGCCATGACCGCCATGTTCATACACAGTGGAACCAGCAGAACCGTAGCGCCCACATTGGAAACCACCAGGGTGAAAAAAGAGGTCATGATACCCACCGCGGCGAGCAGAACGATGGGCGTCGGATGTCCCAGCATTCCAAGAACTAATTTTGCAATATACGCAGCGGTTCCGGTTTTTTCAAAAGCCATGCCAAGTGGAATCAATCCTGCCAGGAGAAACACCGTCATCCAGTCGACTGCCCGATAGGCTTCGTCTACCGAAAGCACACCGGTTATGACCATACCAAGGGCGCCTGACATCAGCGCCACCGAAAGTTGAATTTTAAAGACAATGATTTGCGTCAATGCCACTGCCAGCCATATCACCGCCAGTTTGGCCTTTTCCGGGCGCATGATTTCACCTTCAAGGGCCGTGGCAAATGTGAGGGCCCGAGGTTGCGGCTGATTTCTTAAAATGTGAAATTTCTCCCAGGGCCCCTGCAACAGCAGCGTGTCTCCCATTTGCAGCCGAATATGGGTTAAGTTGCTGTAAATAATCTTACTGCCGGTAAACAACGCCACCGGATTTACACCGTATAATTCTTTAAAATTGACCTGGCTCATGGTTTTGCCGATCAATTCAGACCGGGGAGAAACCACCGTTTCCGCCATTCCGGCATTAATTACTGCCAGGCTCTCTGAGAAAATATCCAGGCCGTCTTTGATCTCCCATCCGTATTCTTCGACCAGCATATGAACCATTTTTACTTTCCCGATAACGGCAATGTCATCTCCCGGAGAAATCGTATGGGTACTTTTCGGCACAAAACTTTTTTCATTGTCAGATGCAAAATTGATGGCCACCACGGTCACCAGGAATTTGGGCCTGATGGCCAGGTCTCCTAAAGTTCTGGGACCTTTAAAATTATCGGGAATGTGGATTTCAAATGTATGTTCAAGCCCCTCATAGGCTTCCATCAGCAACGCCGTAACCCCCTTTTCCGCTTCGCCTTCCGCGGCCGGAAGGATAAATTTGCCGAAAAGGATAAAATAGATAATGGCACTGGCAAGAAGGCAGACTCCAATGGGGGTCTGGGTGAAAAGACCGAAGGGTTCTAACTTTTTTCCGCCGAGAACCATCAAATCATTTAACAGAATCGTGGGACTGGCGCCCACCAGCGTGATGGTCCCGCCGATAATGGCACAGAATCCCATGGGCATCAGAATTCGGGACACCGGCACCCCCATTCTTTTACCAATGCGCTGGGCAGCCGGAAGGAATAGTGCCGCAGCGCCGATGTTCTGCATCATGCTTGAGATGATTCCCACAGTGCCGGATATCAGGGTAATCACTTTTTTTTCGCTGTTGCCGGCCAGTTTGACAATGGGTCCGGCCACTTTGTTCATTACCCCTGTTTTATCAAGACCGGCGCCGATTATAATCACCGCCATGATGGAGACGACAGCGTTACTACTTAAACCTAAGAATGCTTCTTTCGGCGTCACCAGACCGATAAGGGGAAGCAAAACCATCATAACAATCCCCACAACATCGACGCGAACCCATTCAAAAATAAACAAAACAATTACAAAAACAAGTACAATCATGGTCAAAGTCATTTCAAGTGTCATCGCTGAACATCCCTTCCTGTTTCATCACATTAGAATTTCGAAATCTTTTTTATATCCTTGGTCATTTCTTTTTTCTGAACTTAAAACACAGCCAGAAAGCAAAGCCAACAAGTACAAGACCAAAAATAAAATGTGTATCCATTCCATCCCCCTTTATATTGCAGTTTTTAAAAAAAGCCATATAATGCATAAATTTTAGTTTTTTGCAATATGGAATACAGTTTTGGCAAAAAAAAACAGAAGATCTGAAATCTTTGTAAAATCAGAATCTTCTGTTTTAGTAACAATTATATTTCTGACCGCTTGTTATGCTTTAACTCTTTTCAGTTATGGGTTATTTGCCATCAATTTGTTTGTGTTGTTTCAAATCGGAACAAATAGCAAACAAATAATTACACCATGGAATAAACGTAAAGATTACGGCGGAGTCGTTCACCTTCCTCAATTCTGCTTTCCCCACGATCTTCCACCGATTCCGAAATTACAAAAGCAATGTCTTTATGCTCTCTGTTGATGGATTCCAACGCCTCTTCCGGCTCGCTGAACATCACCACGTGATCAAAAGGGATCCCTTTTTCAGCGGCTGCTTCCTGAAACAGGCCGGCACTTTTTTCAGACATGCTCTTAAACTCTTCACAGACCTGATTGCGTGAAGATGAAAACAGCTTGAATGTTTCGCAGGACAAAGGAGCGGTATTTAAGGCCAGAATTTCATAAGACATCCGCTGCGCCATTTCCAGAGCATAGTCGATGATTTCTTTTGAAAAATCGCTTTCTCTGCCCATAACCAGCAGTTTTGTGGGTTCCTGCTCTTCTCTTTGCTCCGCCATTGTCTCCATGGCATAATCGGATTCACCGGCTTCGGCAAAAGTGATTGCCTCCTGGTACTTGTCCATTTTATCTCCGGCCCTGCTCAACTTTTGTTTGATTCTTCCAAAAATTCCTGCCATTTTTTATCTCCTTCTCATACGTATTGGGTTGTTTAGCTTTGAACGACTACCAACGGAACCGATAGGTGCTTTTTTATTTCAGCCGGCGCTCTTTTCTTTTTTGAAACTCTACTCGCCTGGCCTATATCTTGAATCGAAGCATCGTAAATGGTTAACACAACATCCCGATGGTAATTGACATAATTGATAATCTCTTTTTCAGGCGTGCCGGATGTCATCGAAAAGTGACATCGAACGCCTTTTTGTTCCGACTCCAACATCAGGTGATTAATTTGCTTTGAGGCCTCAGCCATAATTTCTTTTGCGGTCCCATGCTCGCCGGCTTCGGCAAAGGCCGCCGCCGCCATGGACCCCTCGATGAATATCCGGACATGATCGGCCTTTTTTCGCATTTCTTTGAGGTATTTCCTGTAATTTTTCGGCCGGATAATTTGAAAAACCTTTAGTTCCGCCTTTATCCGCTTGCAAAGTTCTACCGCATAGCGAAATGTCTTTCTATCAGGTGTAATTCCGTCAATGGCCAATAAAACTTTTTCCATTTTTGTCCCCTTTTGCAGACCAAAAACCAATTCTTGCTACATTCGCATATCCTGACGGGTTTCCTCCCTGCGCTGGATACGTACATCTGTGCGTTTCCGACTTCTTTTTTTCGGTTTGTCATACATGATATCCAGAGCGGTATCATGTTCTCCGGCTTGGGCGAAAGTTATTGCCGTCATCAATCTGTCGAAAGTTTCTTTAAATTTAAACATGGTTGATTTCCTCCTCTGAAAAATGTGTTAAAGTTTTTTTCTATTTGCTAATGTTGTATAGCATCTTCCGTGCCAACACTATCGATACTGCCACATCATATTGATATTATTAGTATTATTTGTACATTCGGGGTGAGAAAGAATCGGGTTTTAACTGTTACAATTTGCAATGCTTTTTCAAGCTCATACATTTTATACAGTAAATACAAAGTGTTATAGTATATTGCGCAAAAGAATCACAATATTGCAGATTGTAACGTTAACCCTGTTTTTATATCTACTCCCAAGAAAAACCGTTGCGTGCCCGATCTTAATCTGTTTTATAATGAGAAAAACCTGAATGAGGACAAATCATGCGCATATTTAAAAAAGAAAAGGGCCGAACAGAGGAATTATCATCGGAAATAGATGAGTTGAAAGAAAATGTCATTAAATCTAAGATGCCGGAACAGGTAGAAAAAGTGGCATTTAAAGAAATAGAAAGGCTTTATAAAACCAGTCCTTCCAGTGCGGAATATACCATCGGTATAAATTATATCGATTATCTGGTCAGTCTTCCCTGGAATAAAATGACCGACGACAATCTTGATATTAAACGGGCGGAATCAATCTTGAATGAAGAACATTATGGGCTGGCTCAGATTAAAGATCGGATTCTCGAACATCTTGCAGTCAGAATATTAAAGATGTCCCGCCGGCATAAAATTTTGGTTGTGGACGATGAAAAAATAACCCGCCGGAATCTGGAGCATGTTTTTGAAAAAGACGGCTATCAAGTCAATACCGCTGCCGGCGGAGCTGAAGCCCTGAGTTTTCTGGAACAAAGCGCCTTTGATGTCATTGTAACTGATCTTAAAATGGGAAAAATCGACGGCATGGCGGTCCTGGAAAAAGCAAAGGACATGAATCCGGCCACGGAAGTGATTATCATCACCGGATACGCCACGGTGTCAACAGCAATCGAAGCCATGAAAAAAGGATCATATCACTACCTGACAAAACCATTGAAGCTTGATGAGATCAGATCGACGATCCAGAAAGCGCTGTTCAAGAAAATGGTCCGGCTGGAGCCTAAAGGTCCTGTTCTTTGTTTTGCCGGACCACCCGGTACCGGGAAAACTTCTCTGGGGATGTCGATTGCCCGGAGTCTGGAACGAAAATTCGTACGTATGTCTTTGGCCGGAATGAAGGATGAGTCTGAAATAAGGGGGCATCGTAAAAGCTATGTGGGTGCGTTACCCGGCAGAATCATCCAGGAAATTCGCCGCGCTGAAACCAGGAACCCGGTGATTATGCTTGATGAAATCGACAAAGTCGGTCGTGACTTCAAAGGAGACCCTGCCGCTGCGTTGCTGGAAGTTCTGGATCCGGAACAGAATACTCATTTTGTTGACCATTATCTGGATGTTCCCTTTGATCTGTCACGGGTGATGTTTATCGCTACGGCCAATGCCCTTGATCTGATTCCCGGCCCGCTTCTGGACCGTCTGGAGGTCATTACCCTTTTGGGGTATACCGAAGAAGAAAAAGAAAAAATCGCCTCTAACTACTTAATACCCAAAGAAATAGAGGAAGCAGGCCTTTCCGACAATCCGCCTGTTTTTACTTCAGAGGCAATCCACAAAATCATCAGGGAATACACAAGAGAAGCAGGATTGAGAAATCTTAAACGCCAGATATCTTCTATTTGCCGTAAAATTGCCCGGGAAGTCTTAAGCGATAAAAATAAAAACCAGCCGAAAATGATAACTCCCGAAATGGTGGAGAGCCTGCTTGGTCCCAAAAAATTTTATTTTGAAGTGGCTGAAGCCAAAGAAAGAATAGGTGTGGCAACAGGCCTGGCATGGACTGAGGCGGGCGGGCAAATTATTTTCATCGAGGCCGCCAAGATGAAAGGAAAAGGGAATCTTATCTTAACCGGTTCACTGGGCGATGTGATGAAAGAATCTGCTCAGGCGGCAATGAGCTATATTCGAAGTAATTCCGGATTATTAAATATTTCCGACAATATGTTCGAAGAGTATGATATCCATATCCATGTACCGGCAGGTGCGATCCCCAAGGATGGTCCTTCAGCCGGCCTGACCATCGCGGTAGCTCTTATATCTTTGATAACAGACCGCCCCTGTAAAAGAAATGTTGCACTGACAGGAGAATTGACCTTAACCGGCAGAATTCTTCCTGTGGGGGGAGTAAAGGAAAAAGTTTTAGCGGCTCACAGGGCCGGAGTAAAGTCAGTTGTTTTTCCCGCTAAAAACGAAGCCGACATCAAAGATATTCCGGAAGATATCAAGAAGGATCTGGATATCATCAAAATAAATGAATTAAAGGAGGTAGTTGATCTGGTTCTGAATTAATAAAAGACCCCTTTTATTTCCAATAAAAAGATGTGAATTTTGGGAATATTACAGCTGAAATCATGCATTCTGCAAAGCCCTTTTCTTAACTTGTCTTCATAAAGCAACGGCAAATAATTATGATTTTGAAAAAGTTTTTAGCAAAAGCGATTTAATAAAGAGAATTGTCTTAGAATATAAGAGAAATTCGGAATGGCAATGGAAAAAACATTAACAGCTGAATCGACACCATCCCTGTCCACCAATGAATTGTTTTTTGGGTCTTCACCAAAAAAACGGCTGAATCAATGGCTTGCTACCGGAATCTGTGGAAACGATATCAGCTCTTCCTGTCTCTATGTTTCAGCCATCGCCGCAGT
>CAZBOB010000192.1:0-6484 GCA_964492995.1 uncultured Desulfobacteraceae bacterium
CAGGCCGCAAAGATGATTAAAGGGAAGGTTATTAAAACACCGCTGGTCTATTCACCTTCTCTTAGTAAAATGTTTGGTGGAGAAATTTACCTCAAATTAGAAAACCTTCAGAAAACAGGATCCTTCAAAATCAGAGGTGCAACATATAGTATTTTGAACAACAAAGAAAGAATAGGTTATGGCGGTGTGGTGACGGCGTCTGCAGGAAATCATGCTCAAGGGGTTGCCCTGGCCGCCAGCCAGGCGCTCATTCCGGCAACCATAGTGATGCCTGAATGGGCTTCCATCACAAAACAGGAAGCTACGCATGGCTATGGAGGCAAGGTAGTCATTGAGGGCCAGAGTTTGGGAGAATGCCTTAAAAAAGCTGAAGAAATGGCTCTTCAAGGAAAAACTTTTATTCATCCCTTTGACGATCCTGATATTATTGTCGGGCAGGGTACTATGGCTTTGGAAATTTTGGAAGATCTCAAAGAAACCGACATGATTCTTGTGCCCATCGGTGGTGGCGGTATTATTTCGGGTATAGCATCCACAGTAAAATCAATCAGACCGGGAGTTAAAGTCATCGGCGTTCAATCTTCAGCCTGTCCTTCGGCCTATGAATCGTATCGCAGTGGTAAAATTACGAGAGTCGATTCCCATCACTCCATAGCCGACGGCATAAATGTTAAACAGGTGGGGAATCTAAATTTCGATATCATAAGAAAGTATGTTGATGATGTGGTTTTGGTAGAGGAAGATCAGATTGCAGCGGCCATCCTATTGCTTCTGGAACGAAAAAAGATACTGGCCGAAGGCGCAGGGGCGGTTTCCCTGGCGGCCCTATTAAACGGTTCAGTAATTGTTCCCCGGGGAAGCAGAGTCGTTCTTTTAATCAGCGGCGGCAATGTGGACAGTTCTCTGTTGGGTCGCATCCTGACTCAGGGGTTATTAAAAAATGCCAGGATAATACGCATAAGGGTGCGTCTGACCGACACCCCCGGTTCTTTGGCTCAATTGCTGGCCTTGATATCCGGTCTTAAAGCAAATGTTCTTCATATTTATCATGACCGTCGTGCAAGGGATTTGCCCATTTATGTCACACGAGTCGATCTGGAACTCGAAACACGCGGATCTGACCACGTTGAAAAAATAGCCCACAAGCTGAATATGGCGGGTTATGAAATGGAGTTGAGATGAATTGAAGGATTAAGAGAATCTCGGGCCTAAGTCCGTTGGTATCTTTATTTCTGATTGACAGTATAATTTCTTTAGATTAAAACTTTCTCAATTCATTCTATTCCGTGCAAATCTGCAAACAAACACAAATTAGTTTCAAAATTTATCATAATTCATAAAAACAAAGTTATTCAAGGAGGTTGCAATGCAAAAGAAATTATTCTTAATGGTTCTGATTCCGCTGCTGGTTTTTTTATGACATCAGGATGTATGGAAAGCATGGTCAAGCCGACCGCCAAGACAGATACGGGAGAGGAAATGGCACTTCCACCCTATAGTGGACCGAAAGCCAAAGTCGCTGTGTACAGATTCGAATGGAAAGTCGGGGGGAGCAGCAGTACGACCAAGATTTCAGGAATTGGCGGACAATCGTACACGGTTACCCATGAGCGGAATTCAGGGTATATGACCGGGTTAAAAGACATGTTGACCACCGCTATGGTGCAAAGCAAGAGATATCGCGTGTTGGAGCGCATGAATGTTGATGCGCTTAAACAAGAAATGGCATTAACCGGACAAGGTTATGCTGACAAGAGCGGTATTAAAAAAGGCGGAATCAAGGGGGCTGATCTGCTGATTATGGCCGCCATAACCGGGTGGGATCCGGCCACATCCGGAGCAGGCGGCGGACTTGGGGGCGGTGTGCTTGGTATGGCCATGGATATCCGTATTGTTGACACCCGTACATCTGAAGTTTTAGCTGCAACCCGTATAGAAGGTGAGGGCAAAAGTGTCGATATGGGTGCCGGGCTTCTCGCACTCACCGGCAGTGGCGGCATGGGGGGCAGCTTAGGCGGATTTGCAAAAACCCCCATGGAAAAGGCGATCAGGACTTGCATTTATAATGCGGTAAAGTATATTGCCGAAAACACACCACAAGCGTATATGAAATATTAAATCAATTCCCACTCCAGATGAGGTGCTTTGTTTTTTTATGGAATTTGCCAAAGGTCTCACTTTTTAAATGCTTGTCCTGTGGAATTCCGCTAGGCGAACTCCCTTCAGGGGATTCCACCGGACGAGCCTATTTTCTTGGTGTTTTTGACTCGGAAAGACTACTTGACTTTTTTTAATTTTTCTAACAAACTCCGGGCGTTGTTGATATTTTTTTTTGCTTTTTTGTGCTCGGGATTCAGGGCCAAAGTCTTTTCCCATTCCTTTATGGCGCTTTGTAATTCTTCATTCAAAAAATGTTTGACGCCGTTAAGGTAATGTACTTCAGCCTGTTTCTTCTTAGCTTTGTAAACATCAGATATGGTTTTTTTAACGCAATCATATTGAGGGTTTGCCCTGTTAAGCACATTTAATGCTTGGGTATAGTTTTTTCGAATGATCAAGTCCTTTCCTTGTTGACAAAAAGTGGTGTTGATCAGATCTTCAGCCGCTTTATTCGATTTGTCATAATCTAAAATTTTTCCTGCCACAGCCAATACCTGTTCATATTGTTTTTCTTTTAAAAGGTTTTTAGCCTTGATCAACTCTTTATTAATTACCTGTTGTATGGCTTCTTTAACTCCCTGATATTCGGGAGTTACCTTTTTGAACATCTTTATGGCTTCCGGATATTTTTCCTGTCCGCTCAACTCCAGACCAATCTGGTAATAGGCAGAATTTTTCAAATCAGATGCCTTTTTGTTCAAGTGATCATATTCAAGAATTTTTTCTGCAATATCCAGCGCCTCCCGACATCTTTTTTCTTCCAAAAGGTTTTCCGCTTTTATCAGTTCAATACGGATATCGATTGGGGGTTGGTTAAATTTTGATTCGAGTACGGGAAGTTCAAGAATGGTCCCGGATACGGGTTCGTTACCGGTTTTAAGATTATTAAAATAGGCGATCAGAAAATTTTTTGAAGGATCTTTGTAGAATTTTTTTGAAATATCTTTTAGGGTGTCTTTTTCTTTGACTTTATAGTTTAGGTATTCTTTTGAATATAACCTGTTTTTTAGATAGGTTAAAGCCTCTTTATGATTAGGGGAATATCTTAACGTTGTTAGAAACTGCCTTCGTGCGTCTTTGAATCTTTCTTTTTCGCAAAATTCCACACCCTTTGCAAAATGCTGCCTTGCCTTATGATCGATGAATGATTTTAAAGAGGCTATCTTTTCAGGAATTTTTGTGCTGTCCGGATTCAGTGTGCCGGCAATTTGCATGTAAAAAAGGGCGGTTTGCAATTCATCATTTTTTTCATATTCCAGCGCTTTTTCCAGGTAAGAAAAAGAAGGTAAAGCTTTAGTGACCTCGGGCGCTTTTTCGGGATTCTTATTTAGAATTTTCTCGGTGATATCACCGAAAAACTCCCGCACACCGGCGCATCCAGTGAAAAAAAACAGAACCATTAACAGTAAATAAATGGTAAATAACCTTTTCATTTCAATTCCATGTGTTGGAATACGGACAGTTTCTTTTTAAACTTCTCAATATCATATTCGCCGTATATTGCCGAACGATTGATTTTGTATTTATCAATAAAAAACGGATTCGATTTCTTATCAACGGTGAATGCGGCACGGTAGCCGTGTTTTTTTAACATGGCAATGACGAGATTGTTGGTTTTACCGTAAGGATATGCCAGATATTCGCATTCTTTGTTCAGCTTCTTTTTGATAACCTTTTTGGGGTAACTTATCTCCATTTCAAGGGATTTGAAGTATTCTCTAAAGGACTCCTTTTCTCTAAGCACTGTCAGATTTCGGTGGGTTTTGGTTTGGCATTGGATATCAAACCCGGCTTCTGAAAGCTCTTTGATTTGTTTCCAGGACATGGCTTTTCCGCCGCCGATAAAATCGGTGTAAATAAAAATTGTGGCCGGGAAACCATATTTTTTCAATATGGGAAAAGCGATGTCATATACGGAGATCCATCCGTCGTCAAATGTAATTGCAACAGATTTCTCAGGTACTTGTTCCTGGTAATCGAAAAAGCTCAATAATTGATCCAGCGTGATAACATGATAGCCGTTTTCCTTAAGATATTTCATCTGGGCTTTAAAGTCGTCTTGAGTGATTGATATTTTACTCGGTTTGTTTTTGGAAAAACTGTAATATGCCAAAACCGGGACGGTTTGAAAACCTCCGGATTTAAGGCCGCCCTTATTGAAAGGGAATAAAGGGATGCACAATTCCTGTCCGGAAGTCAGGCTTTTGATATGGTTAAATTCGGCGATTAACCACCCTTTGGACGGATCGTTCAAGTATTCGGCGGCAAGGGAAGAAAGCGTGTCTTTGGCGGTTGCTTTGACAATGATAAAGTCGTCATTAATGCGAATTTCAGAAGTCTTGTGATACCACCGGGTAATTGTGGCGCAGGCGGCAAGCAATAAAAGAGATAATAAAACAATTATGTGGAAAATGATTTTCCTTCTATTTACAAATTGTTGCATTTAGCTTGTCCTTTATGCTGAGCAACTTAAACGTTTCAACCGGTTTTGTTTTGCCTTTGATGTATTGCGGAGAAAGCGGTTTTACGGTAATCATGTCTTCAAGATTTTCATAAACACTTTTAGTAATAATAATTTCGCCGGGCCTGGCAAGCCTGTTCAGATGT
The DNA here is from genome assembly GCA_964492995.1 of uncultured Desulfobacteraceae bacterium. GTDB lineage: Bacteria > Desulfobacterota > Desulfobacteria > Desulfobacterales > UBA11574 > S5133MH16. The sequence continues at coordinate 4,768 of CAZBOB010000192.1, forward strand.
GCAGTCAGGTTTACCGTATCACCAATTACCGTATATTCCATTTTATCCTGTGATCCGATATTACCTGATACAACGATACCGGAATTAATTCCGATACCTACAGATTGAAGGAGGCTGTTTCCATTGTATCGTTTATTCATAAACTTCTTCTGCATGTCGCTGGCGGCCCTTACCCCCCTTTCCACATGATCTTTGTGATAAACCGGGACCCCAAAAACTCCCAGAACCGCATCACCGATAAACTTATCGACATACCCTCCATGATCCTTTATTGCTTGTGTGGCAATCTCAAAGTATTCATTCAGACCTTCAACGATCTCTTCCGGCTCCTTAAACTTTGAATATAATGAAAATCCTCTGATATCGGTGAACACGATGGTGGCTTCATTCCTATGGCCTTTAAGCCAGGCACTTTCGGGATTGGCCATGATCATTTCAAGAACTTCAGAACCGATATACTTACCAAACGATTTCTGCATGAGAGAATTCTTCCAGAGTTCGTCTCCCATGCGGTTGAAGGCGGTGGCCAGGTTTCCCAATTCGTCATTTCTTGCCAGAATTATTTTGTGCTGATAATTTCCTGATCCGATTTCACCGGTTGCCACAACAAGATTTGAAATGGGGCGGGAGAAATGGAATCCGAGCCATACTGCAATTACACTCCCGAACAGTATAATAAAAAATGTTATTGCGACAATTGTCAAACGAGCTTTGTGGATTAATTTTTCAATAAAATCGATCGACACTCCAACATGGACTTGCCCCAGCTTTTTACCTTTAAATAATACAGGACGGTTTAAATTCAAAATATGTTGGCCGGATTTTGAGCAGTAATTAAAGTAAGTAACATCTTGCTCTTTTTTCACATTTTCCATGTTCGTGAACTTTTCAAAGGTCTTACCGATTTCATTTATGTCCGTATGTGCCTTTATGATCTGATTGTGATCAACGATGATGGCATAAACAAGCCCCTCAACAGCAGTTGCCCCCTTTATTAACGTATTGAGCCTTAAAATGTTGTCTTCCAGAAGGGGAACGGGAGAGTTGCTGCTAAAATAGTTCAGACTGACCTTGCCGATCTTTACGGTTTGCCGGTAAAGCCTTTCTTTTTGCTGGCTTAACATAAAAAAGCTCATTACAAAAATAGTAGTGATTATAATGAGCATGGTTGCAGCAAAAAACTGAAGCCATATGGGGATATGGGGTGGAGGAAGACCTTCGACAAAGTTCCCGCGCTTATTTTTGACAAGTCCTTTGATGTCGTCTGCCAGCGTTTTAACCGAAATATGATATTCAATATTTACTGCCTTGACCAGTTCTTCTTCCGATGCATAACCGAGTTCAACGATGATTTGTCCCAATCGAACGGCCTTGCCTAAGGTATAGAGTTTTTCTTTTTGTACCTTTAGGGCTTCCCGGAGTTGGTTTTCGGTAATAATGCCTTTTCGTCTCAGGACCTCGCCGATTGTAATAGGATCATCATCGGGAGATTTTCCAAACAATTTCTTAATGTTGGAATGAAATATATTTTGTGAGTTCAATGGGTTCATGGATGAGGTTTTTATATTTGAAAGTTAAACACTTAGACGAATAATACACCTTTTTTATCAAAAATCCTTAAATTATTAAATTCAGGCCTCGTAATTTAACGTCTCGGAAATTCTATAGCCTTTGAGATAAAAGCAGATTGCACGAAAATTGGACATTTCTGATGCCG
>CAZBOB010000193.1:0-6468 GCA_964492995.1 uncultured Desulfobacteraceae bacterium
CACCGCTGAGTCGCAGAGGTCTCAGAGAATTTGTTTCTTTTTTGCTTTCCGCTGACCCCAGAGGAATAGGCTTTGCATTCCACGGGGCAGGGACGCCGGAAAGCAAAAAAATGCATCCCTGTGGGATAAAGAAATAACTACCTGTATTTCAATACAATATTACTTTTATAAAGGTTGAGCTGTTTTCTTTTGCCGTCCCCTCAACGGCAAAAGAAATAATATTTAACTCTGCGGCCTTTGCGTCTCAAGCGAAGCGGGCGGTGAAACAATATAAAAAAATACGTCATCGAACTTACGAATCAGGCACCAAGGCTCGAAGTAAGAATAGTAAATTATATCATTTGTGTTTTTGTGGCAATTTTTTCCTGCTAACTAGTTTCCATCCAGAAATGGTAGATTTTGGTTTCCGGCAAGGCCCGAACGAGTTTTCAACCGCAGGCATAGCGCGCTATTTCGAGGATTGAAAACGAGCGAGAACGCCGCCGGGGGACGAAAGATGCCGTTTATGGATGGAAACTAAAAGAAGCTCTCCGGCACCACAATGATATCATCGGGAAGGATGGATTCATCCATTTTCGCTCTATCCAGAACGATCTCTTTTCTGTTTATTTTTCGTATGATTTTAATCTTTTTACGGGAGGCGATGTCCGTAAAACCGCCGGCCATGGTCACCGCCTTGAACACGGTGGTCTGAGTGTCGCATTTGTAGGCCGCCGGTTTTTTGACCTGCCCGTTGATATAGAAAAGATCCGCCTTGGATATGTATATGCTGTCCTGGTCCATAACAGGAACATTGAGGCTGGTATCTCCCTGTTCCAACAATCGCCGGAGATCGACCTTAATGATCTTCACACCTTTTTTGCAGGGATTGTGTATGCGTTTGATAATGGCTTCACCGCCGGCATCATCTTTGACTCCGCCGGCTTTTGACAGCAACTCAAGCAATGTTGTTTCCTCACGGAGTTCGTACAATCCCGGCTTGCTGATCTGCCCCAATACGGTTACGCTTCTGCTTCTGAATTCTTCTATAAATATGGAAACGCAGGGATTGACCAGGTAACCGTCGGCAAGCCGGTCTTTGATCTTATCCTCGATCTGTGAAATGTTAAGCCCCTTTACATCCACCCGGCCGATCAAAGGGACAACGATAATCTCCTCCCCGCTGACCCTTACGATAGTCGTGAGATCATCATTTTCATATACCACGATCTTCAACACATCACCCTCACCGACAATATAGTCCTGTGCGCCGGCCGATGCCGTGAAACAAAATATAACCGCCAATATTGTTACCAGGGTTCTTAATTTCATGGTACGCCTCAATTTCTAAATTTTTTTGTGTCTATGGTTCAGAAGTTCTGCCCAATAAGCGCTAAGTTGTTTTGTAAACATTCACGGGCTAAGTTTTTGCCGTACAGGGATGCTTAAAGGATGAACGTCCAACATCGAACAGACTGAACATCGAACATCGAACGTCCAACGTTGAACATCGAATAATGATGTCGCTCCGCTCCTCAAATTATTCTAAAATCGAATGAAAAACAAACATCCAATACCAAACATTCAACAGCTATTTCTTTATGGTTGCCTGTTCTGGCATTTGGCAACTGTTCAATATTGTTTTTTATTCATCATTCGATGTTGGATGTTCGATGTTCGATGTTCATCTTTTTCAGTCCTTTTTATCCGCCATTAGTTTGGCGGGCTGATCCTCTGACCTTCAGACCTTCTGATCTTCTGCTCTTCTCACCTTATGGTCTTCATATCTCCAAAGTCAAACCCACAGACACGCTGTTTGTTTCAAAATCATACAGCGTGATATTCGAATCTCTTTTTTCATACATATACTCGAGATTCATGGAGAACCAGTCTTTAAAATGATAACGGATCAGTGGTTTCACATAGTACACATCATCCTTCCTTTCTTTGGTTATCCATATGATATTCCCGTCGCTTTCATAGCGTTCATATGCATACGACACCTGGAGGCCGATGGAGATTTTACGGGTGATCCGCTGCCGGTACGATGCACGGGCTCTATGGGTCAGGATATAGTCGTATACTGAAAAGTCGGCTTCTTCCTTTTTCCGGTATGCGAAAAGACTCAGCGACGTTTTAGGAGTAAATCGATGGTTCACCTGTATTTCATAAATATATTCGTCAGCATCATCGATCCGGGAATCATCAAAATCCGTGTTACCGTATCCGGCCTTTATTCTACCCCGTGACTTGTCCGTGATGTCCCATTGAAAACCGCCGTAAAAGCGGTTTTCCTTACTGTCCGAGATTTGGTCCCGGTCATAATCCACCTTGGTAAACTCGTACCCGGTAAAAACAGCAGCCTTGGGCCTCACCTGGAAATAGATATACCCGGTGCCCGTGTGATCTTTCCGTTCAAATACTTTATTTTCGCTTTCATCGTAGTCCACGAGAAAATTAGAATATTCCAGGGCAAGTTTAAGCTTTTTGGAAATTCGATACCCCAGCGTAACATTGGCAAGATTGGTTCTGTATTTATCCTGCTCCTCTACATCCGCCAGGCTTGTCGAGTATGAATCATACGTGTCGATGAACTGATCCAGTATTTCAAGGGACAACCCGCCTCTCAAATTGTATTGAAAAGCACCTTCCAATTTATGGCTGGTGGTATTTTGATCGGAATTGTCCGCGTATAGTTCAAACTCCGGTTCGTAAGAAAAATAGGCGTTCAAGGGCCGAAAACTGGGTGGGTCATACCGGCTGATGGTCACTCCGCCAGGGGTGTCTTTTGATGTGTAAATTCTTCGAGTTCTCTGTTTGCTGCCGGGAATAGAGAACCATATCCCCGGTGTTATCAGGGTAATAAAGTCGCTTTCCTCGTTCTTATCCGTGTAATAGATATTGTCCGAATACTCCTCTTCCACGGTCAGGTACGCGTGGACCCATCCCCCTTTTTTCCCAAAAATATCCCAGTCAACGGGATTCCGGGCGTCCGAGGCTTCAGAATCGCAATACGCCGGATAACAATTGATCAAAACGAACAAAACCGTCACTGTGACAACAAACAATCTCTTAATCATGTCTCGGAATTCCTATCTCATAAGTTCTGGGTTACGGGTTACGAGTTGCGCGTTGCGGGTTAGGGGTTTCGGGTTACGGGTTCAAGGTTAAAAGTTAAAGGTTTGAGGATCGCTTCGCTAGAGGTTTGAGGCATATCGCCTTCGGCGGCGCCAAAGGCGACCGGGGTTCGATGTTCATCTTTTTCAGTCCTTTTTATCCGCCGTTAGTTTGGCGGACTCATCCTCAAACTTTCCCGCCTGAATTCTAAAAAGCCCGGCATACGCGCCACCCATCCGCATCAACGCCTCATGGGACCCCTGTTCCACGATCCTTCCCTCTTTGAGCAGCAGAATCCGGTCCGCCATTCTCACCGTGGACAGGCGGTGGCTGATCAAAATGGCGGATTTTCCCTGGATCAGCCGATAGAACTGATTAAAAATGTCATGTTCCGTCTTTACATCAAGGGCGCTTGCGGGTTCATCCAATATGATAAGCTGGGCGTTTCTGAAAAAGGCTCTTGCAAGGGCAATTTTCTGCCACTGCCCCATACTGAGTTCTTCTCCTTTTTCGAACCACTTTCCCAAAATGGTATCGTAACCATGGGGAAGACCGGTGATCAATTGATGGGCGTCCGCCTTTCCCGCGGCATCGGCAATTTTGTTTGAATCTTGCGGGGAGTCGACACTTCCGAACCATATGTTTTCCCGGGCCGACAGGAAATATTTGACATAATCCTGAAAAATAACGCTTATTCGGAAATGAAGGGATGCTTTGTCAAAGTTTTTAAGATCTATACGGTCAATCCTTATGCTCCCGGAAATCGGATCATACAACCGGCACAGCAGCTTAACCAGGGTTGTTTTCCCGGACCCGTTGTCTCCCACCAGGGCAACCACCTCCCCCGGAGCCATGGAAAAGGAGATATCTTTTAAAACATCCTCTCTTCCACCAGGATATCTGAAACAAACATTATGAAATTCGATGCCTTCTTTGATGGGTATGGGTACGGAAACCGGCGCGGAAGACTGTTTGACGGTAGGCGCAAGATCCAGAAACGCATAAAGATTGGTGAGAAACAGGCTGTTGTCATAAAGGTCTGCCAGACCTCCTAAAAGGTCTTTCATATTTCCAAGCCCCCGTTGAAAGGCCTGAAAAAACATGACCATGTCTCCCAGGGTTATCCTGCCCGTGACCGCACTTTTTGCCATAACGCCAAAGGTGGCGAACACCAGGAGGGTGGCCAAAAACTGGGCGGCAAGATCCCCGGCGGACCGCTGTTTGACCATGGCGATTTTTTCTCTTCTCAGGATATCCCTGAGCCGGCTGAACCGTTGAATGAACAGTTCTGCCAGGCCGAAGAGCCGGACCTCCTTGGCATGGGCGTCTCCGGTGAGCATCCAATCGTAGTAGCGGGACTTTCGCTCGGTCTGTGTGTGTCGCTGCTGCCACCGGTACATCCTGTCCGAGTACCTGATGCGCACAAAAACCCCGGGAAGGGCCGCTGCAACCAGTATGACGGGAATACTCCAGTGAAATACGAACAGCAGTCCTGCGATGGCGGCCAGAGAAATACCGCTTTGTCCCGTACGGATCAATCCATCGAGTATTTGATTGGGCCGGTAGGGTCCCTGCTCCTGGGCCCGGTGAAGGGTATCTAAGTACTCGGGGTTCTCGTAGTATTCCAGATCCACCGAAACCGACTTTTCATGGAGAAGATTGTAAACATGGTCGGTCACGGACAAAGATTGTGCTTCTTTGATCCAGCCCGCTAATTGTTGAAAAAAAGCGGTCAATAGCGCCACCCCTGCTGCGGCGCATATAAGCATAAAAATCGGGCGGATCGCCGCTGATGTTTCTGGCGCTGTTATGGCCATGCTGACCGCATCCACAATGAGCTTCATCAGGTACAGCGCCAAAAGAGGCAGCAGGCCCCGGACCACAAGAACCACAAGACTGCCCATGGTCCACCCTTTGCCTGCCTGCCATACCAGCCGTAGCGCCCGGTCGATTCGCAGGATTTGCGCGATTTTCTTACGTGTTGAAACCGGCTGATTCATATAAAAGCCGAGAGACCTTTGCAAAACGCCCCCTTTTGCCCAATTCCGGCGTCAGGCTCAAATTTTAATCCTCAAAATACTCAATGTATTCCTGTGGTTAAAATTTTCGCGTTGACTCGGGGCGTCCATGCCCCTCGCCCTTGCGGGCACCTTAACAGCTGTCCAAATCTGCTATCCTGCAGATTTGTCCTTGGCCTTGAACAAAATTGGACATTTTTCAAAGGTCTCGCCAAGGACCACAAGCCCCTATCATTCTTTCTTTTTTCGACGCAATCCTGCAAGAATAATCATACCACTGCCCAAAAGAAGCAGGGTGGCGGGTTCCGGAACAGCTGCTTGGAAATTGTCGTTGGCGCAATATTGAGTCACTGCCAGCGACCACTCATCCCCCAGACAGATGGGATAGTCGCCAAAACCCAAACCCACAATGTTGAAATACTCATTGCTCACATTCGCCCCGTAAGCAACTCCAAAAATAGTCAAGGCGGTCCCTGTCAATGCGGAGGTATCGATTCCATTTGGGTGGCCTATTCGGGTTCCGCTACCGCTTGCAAGGGTATAACTCCAGGTATCCGGAAGATCGTAGATGGTTGCCGCAAAAGAGGCTGAGTCATAAGACCCGGAAATATTTTCAAACTTTACATAATAATCCCAGTCGTAACCGGTTGAATGCGTGTCGATAAAAAAGGAATTATAATTACCCGGTATACTATCGGCAGGAGGGTTGGTAAGGCCTGCGCCCTTTTGGGGATCATAAAAAACTCCAATCCATGACAAACAATTGTTATCAACACCCACCTGTACCTTGAGAAGAGACGGGGCTCCCCAGACATCTTCTCCGTATAACGGCGTGTGGTACCCGTCGAATTCTGTAATTGAATCCCCGAATTCATAAATGGCTGCGGATGCGCTTCCGGCGATTAAAAAGCCCGTCAGCATCAACACAAGCATACTGTAAAAAATTAATTTTCCTTTCATGTTTTTCTCCTTTAAAATAGATGGGGTTACCCGATTCGTTTGTTAACTGCTGCCGATGCCGTCGCAGCGGCCGTCCAGCGCACTGCATGCGAAATACGGGCAATTCCCCTGGGATGTCTTGCATACCCGCAGGACATTCTCCTCCAGCCTTCCTTTGACAAACACGATCAACTCGGGTTTTTTCCATGGTTTTTTTGCCATTATTTTTACCTCCTTTCGATGGTTACATATCTAAGGTTCATAGGTTCATAGGTTCTGGGTTCAAGGGTTCAAGGTTTTCAGATCGCTCACAGTTCTAATTTTATTTGTCTTCTTTTCGTCCATCTTCCCTCTTCCCTCTTTCCTTCCCTCAGCCCCATAATTGTTTTTTATTCGACGTTCGATGTTGGACGTT
>CAZBOB010000194.1:0-6434 GCA_964492995.1 uncultured Desulfobacteraceae bacterium
GATACCGCCAGCCATTCGATTATAGAAGAGCCGTATTATCTTAGGACAGGGGATGAGATCAAAATGTTTGAGGCTGCTTTTGATGCCAGGCTCCCGGTTATGCTGAAAGGGCCTACCGGATGCGGCAAGACCAGATTTGTTGAATATATGTCGTATCATTTAAAACGCCCCCTGATAACCGTTGCCTGCCATGAAGACCTGTTTGCTTCCGACCTTTTGGGGCGCTACCTTTTAAAAAAGGACGAGACCGTATGGGTTGACGGTCCGTTAACACGGGCCGTGCGTATGGGTGCCATCTGCTATTTGGACGAAATCGTTGAAGCTCGAAAGGATACAACGGTTGTCATACATCCATTAACAGACATGCGGCGAACCCTTTCCATTGACAAAAAAGGAGAAATGATTCACGCCCATCCGGATTTTATGATGGTGATATCGTATAATCCGGGATATCAATCGGTATTGAAAGATCTCAAACAGAGTACGCGCCAGCGCTTTATATCCCTTGAGTTTGATTATCCCGAATCCGAAAAAGAAGCTGAGATTGTCTCCCATGAAGGGAATATCGATATGAAATCCGCTTTGAAATTGGTATCTCTGGCGCAAAAAATAAGAAACATCAGAGAGCATGGCCTTACCGAAGGGGCCAGTACCCGGCTTTTAATTTATGCTGCTCAGATGATCGGACGGAACATTCCGGTTCACGATGCGTGCCGGTCCGCCATATGTCTTCCCTTAACCGATGATGCCAGGCTTCAGGAAACCCTGAACGATCTGATCGAAGATATGTTTTAGTTTTAAAAACAGGATTAATAGAGTTAAAAGTTGCATCCTTAGCCACGAAAACATCGGCCAGCTAAACACCTATGTGAGTTGGTACAAAAAGAACATGACAACCGACGGTGACAATCCGCACGTAGGCATTCTGCTCTGCACACAAAAAGACCATGCCTTGGTGGACACGATACCATTTCTCCCGCTCACAAAGCTCACAACGCCCACAGGATACGGTTTTGACAGTCCATTCTTTAAAGGCTGGGTGGTGCGGCATACATTGTCGGATGTCAGTCTTCCGTAGGGAATGGTATTTGAAAAAATAGTGAAGCTGGAAGCAAAAATGGCCGATGTTGATACGCCCATGATGCAGCTATTTAAAAAGCGTAAGTTGTTTTTTGTCTGAAGCTTCCTTTTTCTTGCTGTTGACGATTGGCCAAAATCTAAATTTACTGCCCTCCAAATAATCCCGCTCAATTTCAAGGGCTATCCATCTTCGCCCCAAAGATTCTGCAACTTGTCCGGCAGTGTTGCTTCCCGCGAAAGGATCAAGCACTACAGCCCCGGCGCCGGTTGTCAATTTAATTGCGAATTCCGGCAGATTCCATGGAAAGCGGGCTGGATGCGGCTTTATGCCTGATTCTTTGCACGACATCAAATAAGCATCATTGGCGCTATTGTTTCCGCATTCTATTAGATTTGAAGGGATGGCACCGCCAAGATCACGCTTCCATTTTTCAGTTATTTTATGGCCGCTCGGTCGTTCTTTGGCGCGATACCCTTTCACCAACAGCCGTTCCATGTCCTTGCTGTAAGGGGTAAGCACATTCCGATTGCTGGCCTTAGGCCGTTCTGTTTTTCCAAACCAAAATACATATTCAACCGCATCTTTGATCCGTTGTCTAGTGACTGTCACCCATTGTGCAGGAACCGGCAGCTTAGCGGGGTTGTGCCAAAAAAGCTCCTGTGCTAAAAAGAAACCTACCTCATCCACCAATTTAATAGCCAACCTTAAATGATACAGGGATTTGACCGGATGCCCTTTTCTGTAACTGCCTCCGATGTTTAGAAAAAAACTGCCTTCCGGCTTGAGCACGCGATGAAACTCTTTGGCGAATTCAGCAAACCAGTCAACGTATTCCTTTTTCCCGACATTGCCGTATTCTTTCTTAAAATGTAGGGCGTAGGGAGGCGACGTAAAAATTAAGTCGATGCTATTGTTAGGGATTTCTTTGAGTAAAATGAGTGCGTCACCAAGATAGGCGGCACCCATCTTGGTTTCATAGAAGGGGTGGCTTTTGAGGTACTTAATGTTTCGGCTCGAATTTAACTTCACCAGCAACGTCCTTAATAATCTTTGAAAAATCGGTTGCCCAAGGAAATGATGGCATCAATGGCACGGGTTGGAATGTCTTTAAAAACTTTTCGTCAGATGCTCGTTCAAGGTTTCTTGCCGAGCTATAAATGAAATCCCACTTCCCGGTTTGATTAAACATGCAAACTGCCAAGATATCAAAATGATCCACAGGATATGAGCGGGTAGGTGATCCATCTTTTGAATTTCTGGTTTTTTGCACTTCAACTTTGTAGGCTGGATCTTTCTTGTATTTGCCTTCTTCGCCGCTCCGCAAGTTTTTGCATTCAATGATATATTCGTGGCCGTGGTACTTTATTTTAAAATCAGGTTCTCCGTCCTTGTCGCTCCAAAAGTAGTCTTGAATCAATCCTTCCGCTTTAAACCTATCAAGTTCCCGAGCAAGGTATAGCTCAGCGAGCTTGCCCTTCACGTCCACCTGCGCCCGGAAACCGGCTAAAATGGCGTCCAAAATATCGTAACTCGGGGCATTGAATTTTTTTTCGAGATCATGAACATCGAGCTTGAATAATTCGTCAACAGGAATTCCGAACGCGTTAGCTATCTTTAGATACGACTCTATCGTGGCATTCCGTTCGCCACGTTCGATGCCACCAATGTAGGTGGGATGAAGACCACTTTTCTCTGATAGGGACTCTTGCTTCCAGCCACGGCCCTCTCGAAGATTCCGAATTCTCTTACCGATTCTTTCTTGAATGGTAGGCATACTAGCCTTTTATCATTCAAGATTACAACCAACAAGAGACTATAAGTATTATAACGGTATTTGCTTTAATTGATAAAATACTATTTATTTATATTAAATATAATAAGTTATTTTCATTGTCAATAAAAATAAAAATGAGGTTAACCGATATATTAAAAACTATGGGCATTGGGGTTGTAGTAAGTATAAGGGGTTCACCGCACTAACTGATCCTATCTTTCCACTTTGCACATCATCTATGGAATGGTCTGTTGATATGCCCCTGATGCAGCGTTCCAGGGGAGCCTCCAAGGGTAACTTTTTTCGATATCCAATACGGATTTCATCCTTTTATTTGGCTATTTGGGCCGTTATCGGTGTGTGGATACTGAAAATAATAACTCCTCGATAGCGCATTGTAATTATGTTAAATTTATCTTTTTCGAAAAAAGTTAATGCAGATTTTAGATGAGAGGCAAAGCAGGTCACATCGCTACAACCCGTTGATATTCATTGTAAAGATTCTGTGCTTATTTTTTTTATAACCGTGAAAAAAGTTCTGATTTTTAACTTACTTCTAAATTATCGATAACCTGCGACACCACCAACTTAAAAGTGACTAAATTATTACGCGCAATTTGACTAAACCCACTGACTTAATTAGATAATCAACAGTATTATTTTCGTCAAGTTTGACTCGCTCGTGCAGAGAATGCGGCACAAAAGAGCATTTTACACATGCCTATCTTGAATTTGAATCATGCATCCAGAAACCAGCATCAAAAAATCAGTGCCCAGAAGCAAGCATGCCCGTCAAATCGGGATTTCCGCTGCGCTACAACAAGCAATCAGAAACCAGTATCCAGAAATTATAAATTCCTTGACCGTTAGGGGGTAATTGTGTATGTATACTTTTGAATTTACTTTAATATTTTGCACAAATTTCATTCTCGACCTGGGCGGGGCTCGCCGATTCCGCTGGTCTTATCCCGCCTTGCAGTGAACAGTTCAAGTCTCTTTACAGTTGTTGATTTATCACAGTGCTCCGGTTTTAAGCTATTCGGTAAGAAACTTATTATATAAGGGACGTACCGAAAGTCCCGGATATAACCTCATATTAATAGAGATATCCGAACTTATTTCGGAAATGCTAGCATTTTTAGAAATTTCATTGATATATTTAAGAATGATTGCTTTAGCGAGAAGTTATGGATAAAACGAGTGAATTCTTCATTAAGTTTTTTGAAATTTCAACTGGTGTAATTGTGGCCTTTATAACATATTGGGTTTCTGAACCCAAGAGTAGCATCACAGGTTTGTTTAGCATTATGATAGGCCTTATAAGCACTTTAGTTGTAGCCAACCTTATTGAATCCTATCGTCAGTCTCGGGATATTAAGAAAACCAACCTTCATTTAGCCAGTCTTTTGAAAAGAATTTCGGAAAGTCAACAAGCCACTTCGCATTTAGTGAATATTTTTCGTTATTCTGTACCTATAATTCCTCGTGAACAAGCTCCAGAAATCTGGATAGAATTCTTATGGGGAATCGAAGATAGTTTTTCGGCAACAAGTTATATTAACCCTGACGAGGGCTGGGACCAAGTGTACACCCAATTAGGACTTGAAATCCAAAGGACAAAAATCAGAGTGAACAAGGCTTCTATCAGAAGAGTCTTTATAGTTGACAATAAGGAAGAAATAACCAAATTACAAAATGTTATGGGCAAACAAAAAGAAGCAGGAATTATGGTAAAATACATTTTCAAACGAGAGATAGAAACTAACTCTATGCTAAATACTTTAGCAGGTAAACTTGAGACATTGGATTTTGCATTGGTAGACTCAACATTTATCTCACTCCTTTTCGTTGATAAAAATCGGAAGATTAAACACGGCCAAGTAATATTTAGTAAAAATCAGTTTGAACTGTATAAGAGGTTTTACGATTATTTGTTCGAAGAAGCAGAGGAAATCGAATTCTGAAGAGTGATGGCAAGCAAATTTGTACAACAGCGTATAATAGAAAAATCAAAGTTTTCCACAAATTGTCTTACGCAACTTCTTTTATTCCCATGGCTTTGGAGGAAATCCCTGCTGATTGCGGTCTACAAGGGAAAAATTAAAAGCTTGAAAATCACAAGCCTCTAAAATATATAAAATAACATTTTATAAAAGGAGGTATTGATTTATGAAACGAACATTCTGTTGGATATTGATTCTAGGGTTTCTAATTCCTTCCGGAATGGTTGGTTGCGCGAAAAAGGAAAAAGAAACAAAAATAGGCGCTATAATGCCTTTAACAGGTGATAATGCAGTTTATGGTGATGCTCTTAAAAAGGGGATGGATTTGGCTATTGAAGAAATAAATTCTGAGGGAGGAATTGAAGGAAATAAATTATCGGTATTATTCGAAGACAGTCAGGCTGAACCGCAAAAGGGTGTAAGTGCATTTAACAAATTGACAAAAGTTGACAGGGTTTCGATGATAATAGGTGCTATGTTCTCTGCTGTAACGCTAGCAATTGCCCCTGTAGCTGAGAGAGAAAAAATTGTTCTTTTATCCCCAACGTCTTCCGCTGTAGATATAACAAACGCTGGGGATTACATTTTTAGAATATATCCATCGGATGCCTATGATGGCTTATTTCTCGCAGATTTTGCGGTTAATAATTTTAAAGCCAAAACCGCGTCCATTTTGTATATTCAAGTTGCCTCTGTATCAGCGATAGTCAAAGTATTTGAAGAAAGATTTGAAGAATACGGAGGGATCATACTAGTGAAAGAAAGCTATGCCGAAGGCGCTAAGGATTTTCGAACACAACTCATCAAAATTAAGCAGTCTAACCCTGACATTATTTTTCTCCCTGGCTATTTACGAGAGATGGCGATTCAACTAACGCAATCGAAGGAGTTAGGAATCAAAAAACCAGTACTGTCTATTTCAACCTTCTATGACTCTAAAATCTTCGATTTGGCTAAGGATGCTGCGGAAGGTGTAATATTTTCTACACCATTTTTTGATCCTGAAGGTAAAAATCCTGTTGTTAGGCAATTCGTTGATAACTTTTCGAAGAAGTATGGTGAAAAACCGAATATCTGGTCAGGCTACGGATATGACGCAACTAAAATATCAGCTTTGGCAATACAGAAGGGAAGTCTCCAATCGGATAGGATTAAGGAAGAGTTGTACAAAATTAAGGATTTCCCTGGAGTGACTGGCATGACTAGCTTCGATAAAAACGGTGACGTATTGAAACAATTGAGAGTTTTAAAGGCAGTGGATAAAACATTTATCTCTTATTGATAACAAATGAATCGACTTGAATATTTTGAAGAACTAAGAAAGACTTCTGATGCTATAAAACCCAGCATTGAGAAATACTTTGCTGGCTTCTATCAAAAACATGGGGGCATCTACAGAAGTATTCTCTATCTAGTCTCGGAAAGAATTAAAAAAAATACTCTTTTGCTCAAGCCTTTTTTGGTCAGACTATCATATGAAGTAAGTGGTGGAAAAAGCTTGGAAAGAATATTACCAATCTGTGCAGCAGCGGAGTTAATAAACATCTCATCCTATCAAGCGAACCTATCCTTCGAT
>CAZBOB010000195.1:0-6414 GCA_964492995.1 uncultured Desulfobacteraceae bacterium
GGAAGTGCGCAGCTTACTGGTGAGGCTCCCGGACTTCAAATCCGGTGTGGGGCGCTAAAACCGTCCCGGGTGGGTTCGATTCCCATGCACTTCCGCCATATCTTATTGACTTCATATTATTTTTCTGCATATAGGATCTATTTTTTTCGACGTCTAGGTTACTACAAAATTATGAGTTTTACAACAGGCAAGAAGGAGGCTTATCAGGATAAACGCATTTGATTTCGGTGCAGCGGAGCGACGGCGTGTTTCTCTTGGAGACCGACTGACTGTTTGAAGGACTTTAGCACGCGTTAGCCCGAGCCGAATGATACTATCACCAAACAGTCAATGAGATAATTTAACGACGAATGGTTCTTAACAGCTCCGGCGCGGCTCGGGCTTACGGGTGCTTAAGCACAAGTTTCAGTCGGTTGGAAAGAGATACACGCCGTTGCGGAGCGTTCTCTCTAGAGGAATTTTTATGGATAATAGTTCAAGAGCACAACAGCTGATTGAGCAAATGCGAAGCAAAGGAAGTCTTCCGGCAATCAGTGAAAATGTCCAGGATATTGCCCGTATTACACATCAATCCCATACCTGCGCAGCAGATCTCGCCGCTATAATCATGAGGGATTGCGGCCTAACTTCGAACATCCTGGCTACCGCCAACTCAATCATATACAGTCCCCGTTATCCCATTAAAACAGTTTCTTATGCGGTAACGTTTTTAGGATTTGAAAAAGTCCGTTCCATGGCTCTGGGACTGTCTATTTTCAAACAAACAATGAAAACAGCCAAAACCCGGCAACTTGCTCAGCTGTACGCCAGTTCATATTTTTCGGGATCGTTTGCAATGTCTCTGGCAAAGCAAAACAATTATGCCAATCCCGAAGAAATATTTGTAGCCGGTCTTCTTTATCGACTTCCCTGGCTTGCACTGGCAAATACATTTCCTAACGAATTCAAAGAAATGGAAAAACTGATTATTGAAAAAAATATTTCCAACAATGACGCCTGTAAGAAAATCTTTGGTATTGAATATGATGAAATTTGTAAAGCCTTGACAAACATTTACAACCTTCCGGACAAAGTCGTAAAAGTACTCCGTAATGATGTTGACCCAAACGATCCCATTATATCTCTGGTAAGAGAATCCGGTCATATTTCCAATATGCTCTTCGGCAATAAACTTGGCGGAGAAAAGGCAATGAAGGAAACGGAAATGCGGATAAAAAAACATCTTGACATCGATGAATTCGACATTTCAGACTTTATTAAAGATGTCTGTGAGCAAGATGCAAATATATCAAGATTTTTTAATATGAAAAAAGATGATGTTGATATGATGGTAAAAGCTCTTGAATGGGGAAAAGGGAACCCCGTCGAAATAACCGGGAAAGTCACGTTTGGAGATGCGCTGAAGGAAGAAGAGAAACATGATGACCCTGATTTGCTTATCGGTCAATTTCTGACTGATTTGATGATCGCCTGTCGCAGCGATTCTGAAATCAACCAGATTTTAATGCTTGCCCAGGAAGCCCTCTACCGCTGTCTGATTAAAACAGAAGTTTTCACAGCATTTTTAAATAAAGAAAAAACAATGATAATCGGAAGATTTTATGCAGGAAAAGATTCTCTGGTTAAAGCCCAGGATTTTAAAGTCAGCATGGAACGTGTTAATTCACCAATTGTAAAAACAATAAAAAACAAGGAGACAACTCATTGGCATCATACGGAAACAACCCTTCAGCTTCCTCATTTACAAAAACATCTGCACTTTAAAACTGCAATATTTTCTCCCATTATTGCGTTAAATCAGGCAATCGGAATGTATTTTGTAGCAAGAACTGCCGATATTCCTTTCTCGGAGAAAGAAATTGCCTGGTTTGAACAAATTGTCACATACGTGGGACAGGCTTTCGAAAATTTTCAAATTCAAAAATAATTTTCTATTTGCCAAAACTTTTTTTATTTCACACTTTCTCACCCTTTGCCCCATGCCCTATGCCCCCTGAGGCATTTCTTTGCTCTGCCCCCAAATCTCCATCACCTATCACTGCACACAACGAATCGGATTCTATGCACGTTCTGCATCAACGCCCCTTATTACATGAAGCAATTTTGAATTCATATAAGCCAATTTTCAACAGTTAGTTTTGGTACTCTTTGAAAGTGTTTTAGGTTTCCTGTA
Source organism: uncultured Desulfobacteraceae bacterium (assembly GCA_964492995.1). GTDB lineage: Bacteria > Desulfobacterota > Desulfobacteria > Desulfobacterales > UBA11574 > S5133MH16. The sequence goes on from CAZBOB010000195.1 coordinate 2,174, forward strand.
ATTAATGTCATATTCATGGATAAGGCGATTGAGGCAATTTGTAGATCAGCATGCACCAGAGGTGTCCCCTTTTTTTCCAGAAAGCTTCTGATCTCCCCATATTTTTTTTGCAGCCGAGAAGTCAAATGGCAAAATGGTCGCACGCGGAAGGAGAACAGCTTCAAAAAGTTTAAGCAATCTTGTCCTGTTTGAGGCTTTCATTAATCCATAGTAAACCTCCCCGATGGTAATCGTTGTGGTGAATTGATCTCGTCTGGGTATTTTTTTCAAACGATTTAACAATGTTTCTGAGGGGATCTTCCTCATAACATTTGTATAGATATCCGTGTCAAAAATAAACACTATATCTCTACCTCTCTGCCAAAGTCATCGGCCCTTCTATGATATCCCTCCATGGCTTTTTCAGCCACTTCTTCAAGCTCGGGTGCCATGCCAACGGCTCCCAATAAACCATCTTCAGGAGGCCCTGCTTTGATCCTCTCCAGCAATTCCAGATCTTTTACGGATATGAGGGCAACGAATGGCTTGCCTCTTTTGGTAATAATGATATGTTCACTCGTATACGCTGCCCGGCTCGCATATTCTGAAAAAGAGCTTTTAGCTTTTGCCAAGTTTACCTGTACCATGTCACACCTCCATTATGGTCAATATAGCCATTATGACTAATATATTACAACCGCATTGAGTCGTCAACCAATAATGTGATCCATTCCTCTTTTTCAATTGACATTTCATTTCGAAGGTTATACATTTTAATAAAATGTTTAACCAGTAAAGAGGAGTATCATATGCAATCCGTCAAAGTTTTGGCCAAGGGTCAGGTAGTAATCCCTGCTTCAATAAGAAAGAAATATGGCATTCAACCGGGATGTAAAATTCAGGTTTTTGAATACGGAAACCTTATTTATTTGGTGCCACCCTCTAAAGATCCCATAGAAGAGGCTATGGGCTGTCTTCCCTCAACTCCTTCGTTATCCGAGGAAATGCTCAAAGAAAGAAGGAAGGACTTCGCTGAATGACAAAAAGATACCTGTTCGATAGCCATGCACTTCTTGCATTTTTTCAAAAAGAAAGGGGAACTGAAGTTGTAGCCAAAATCTTGCGAAGAGCGCTGAAACAACGGCTGGATCGACTCATTTGCGTGATCAATCTTGGCGAAATCATTTATATGACCAAAAGGCGATTTGGTGACAGAAAAAAGGTGGAAATATTGGGCCGAGTTTATCAATTGGGTTTTAAAGTTCTCCCCGCCCCGGAATCTCTTGTGTATAAAGCCGCAGAACTTAAAGCAGAATATCCTATCTCATATGCCGATTGTTTTGCTTTAGCCTGTGCCCGGGAGCACTCCGCCTCCCTTGTAACAGGTGACCCTGAATTCAAGCAAGTAGCTCATTTAGTGAATATAGACTGGATTCGATGAGTTTCATAAGGGGATCTTTATACAACGAGCAACAAAAAACAGAATCCAGTTTCGGTTTTCAATTTTCCCCATTTTGTTTACGATCATTTAGGGTAGTGCTTAAAACAAAAAAAGCTTACAAGTTGATGAAAATGCTTGTAAGCCTTTCTTGCGTCTCACAGAGGCGGAAACCGGTTTCAACTGCTGAATAGCAATTATGGCATATTCAACAGGGGCGTTTTGCAAAGGTCTCTTTTACCTTCAGTATATAAGTTTTTTTAAATCCGGCATCAGGTCGCTGAAAGCTTTTTCAGTTTGGTTTTGACATGCCTGTTTTTAGGATCGATGATCAGCGCATTTTTATACTCTTCTTTTGCCCGATACAAAATGCCGATCTTTTCATACAATGATGCCAGTGCCACTCTCATTTTTACATTATCGGGCAAATATTCAATTCCTTTCAGCAAGATGTTTAATGCGTCATCATATTGCTTCTGTTTTATGAAATACGCGCTTGCCTTAAAAAAACAGCTTGAATTAACTTCTTCTTCATTATCAAGCCAGTTAAATGCGTTTAAATAGGTGCGCTCGGCTTCACGCAACATATCCTTGTCCAATAAAAATTCAGCGAAATATACATTCGGTTCCACTCGATCGGGAAGGGCATTTTTTATGTCATCAAAGCTCAAGCCCAGTTCATCCATAAGATCGATATAGGATCGGCTTTTTTTAATATTCATGGATATGGCTGTCCGCAGGGTGTCAATACCCTGATCTTTATGACCGTTTGACAGGAGCCATTCCGCATACGTCTTATATCGAACCGAACTGATCCGGTTATATTTTATTCCGGCCAGCAATAATTTTTCGGCAATGTCTTGCCGACCGATTTCGGACATGAACTTTCCAATGTCCTGGAGCAGATCACCGTACACCGGATTTTTCCGCAATGCCTTTTTAAAGTAAACTAAAGCCGTCTCATTATCTCCCATCCGAATGGCTGATTTTCCTGCAAACCAGGGAGCCAAAAAGTCCAGCAAATTATATTTTACAGCTTTTTGTTCGATCTTGAATATTTTCTCTGTATCGCTTTCAGAGCGATTTTCAACTGCCGATAGCCTTAATGCAGAAACGAGCAGGGATTCTCCTTTTATCTTACAAATGTTAAACCCTATAAAAACGGGTAAAAACGCGAGCAAACAGACAAAGCCGGTAACAAACCTTTTCGTCGCCTTTGCCGTCATGGGTTTTAAGAGGGTATTTCCCAGCCCGTTTCTCAATCGGGTATGAGATGCGGAAACCGCTAAACCGGCAAGAAAAAACAGATACAATCCATTGGCACCGATTTGAAGGTTGAAATCCGTAATGCTGTGGAGGAGAATAGCGAAAATGCCGGATATGCTCCCCATATAGACAAAAATGGAATACGGTTCCCTTCTTTTGAGAACCACCTTGTAGGTTTTATAAATGATGGTTGCCGGAAACCCGAAAAACAGCAAAAATCCAACAATCCCTCCGTTCACCAAAAACTCCAGATAATCATTATGGGCATGGTCTAGTCTTCCACCCATTGATTTGGACTGAAACCTGGGATAAATATTGACGAACGTTCCCATACCCGTACCCGTAACCGGGAACTCCTTGAAAGCAGGCACACTGTCTTTCCATAAAATAAGTCTGCTTTCGGTGATTTCGCCCTGTTCATTTCTTATCTTTTCAAATCTATTGAAAATCGGCTTCCACCCAAACCCGCCCACTGAAATCAGTAATATAAAAACCAGCAAAAAAACCGTGTTGCCGGCAGACCTGATTGTTCGCTGTTTCACGGTGATCATCAGAAAACAAAGCCCGGCCGATACACAAAGGCTGATGATTCCGCCCCTTGAAAGGCTTAAAAAAACAGATAACGCCACCAACAACGCCGAAAACCCCAGCAGAATGTGTTCACTGGTCCGGATGTGATTGAAAAATTCAACAACTTTTTCTCGAAGCGAGGAATACGACACACCGGGTTTATAAAACAGGAACAGGGAAAAGATCACGGGAAATATCATCTCCATGAGGCCGGCGTAATGGTTACGATTTAAATAGGGTCCGAAAAATGCTGTAGGGGTTTTATAAAACCAGTAAATTTTACCCGGAGATGTAAACCGCTGTAAAATTGCGGTTACGCTGAGAATGGCTGCAAAGATTACCAGATAATTTAAGGTCTTTTTTAATAAAGATCTGCGGGACAGCACCTGAACCGTAAGCAGGTAAAATCCTGCATAGGCGGTATAGCGGAACAACCCGGCAAGCGTGGCTTTTTTATTGATCGACAAAGAGACCCATTGGACCGGATCGATAATCCCGATGGTTTCTTTGTACAGGCTGTAGGTGGACGGCGAAATAAGCTTGACAACGCCTGCGGGCAGGGGAATCAATTGAACCAGGATATAGGCTGGAAAAAGTAATACCAGGAGGGTACCCGGGGCCTGGTAAATGGCTTTGTTATTCAATCCGTAGGAAATGAACAGCAAAATCACCGCTCCAATGGACAATGCCTCCATCAGGGTCAGAGACCATGTGGAAACCGTTCCAAAGGCAAGGGGAGAAAAGATCAACAGAAAAATGAATATTCGATAGGTAAGTTTTTCTATGGATAACAGCATATCACTGCTTACTGCTTACGGGTTGCGGGTTGCGGGTTCTGCACCATAAGCGCGAAGTTGTTTTGTAAACATTCACGGGCTATATTTATGCCGTACAGGGACGTTTAAAAAGATGAACGTCCAACATCGAACGTCGAACGTCGAACGTCGAATAATGATGTCGCTCCGCTCCTCAAATTATTCCAACATCG
>CAZBOB010000196.1:0-6412 GCA_964492995.1 uncultured Desulfobacteraceae bacterium
CCTTATGTATGAGTTTGTATGATGGAGTCGCTGATTATTCATGGAGCTATTGAATAAAAAAACTCCCCGAACCTTCATCTATATGTTCCTTCAAGAACTAAAAAGGGCTGTGGACAGCCCTTCCCTTCCTTTCATCTATTTTCTTAAAGGCACCTTCAATAGCACGCTCTAACACTTCAAATTTGACCGGCTTACAAAGAAGGCCATCAAAGCCCATCTTTTCAAGCTGATCAGAATCAACCTCTGTAAAACCACCAGAAAAAGCATAAATAAGAGTCTCTGAGGTTCTTTCTCTAATTCGCATACACAATTCAATGCCATCCATCTCTGGCATTCTTAAATCCGTTATAATAAGTGGAAACTTTTCATTCTCTAATATTTCCAAAGCCTCTTTCGCATTTTTAGCAAATTCAGGGTCGTATCCAAGCTTAACAAGATTTATTTCCATTATTTCCCTTATAGATTCTTCATCGTCCACAACTAATATTTTTTTTGAAAGCGTCGTCATTTAACTCCCTTTCTCGTCTATATCAGCCCCCGGCAATGCACGATTGCTTACCTCAATAATGCGTTTCCCAAAATTGAAGGTTTATAACCGAAATCAATTCTGACATATCTTGACATATTTTGACATATCTTACCTTATGAAATCCATTAAAATTAATAAATATCAAACTCGGACTGTAAATATCAAGTCAAGATCGTTCTAACCCGGATATTTCACGAGTGCGAGGCGTTCATTTGCCCCGATAGCGGGATTTCCGCTTTGCTCCAACAAGGCATTCAAGGGCGCAGCCCCGCTGATAAAGCGGGATAGACTACTGTCCCGCCATGGCGGGAATAACGCGGCTCCAAGATCCCGCTTAAAGCGGGGAGATGGGCGCCTCGGACTTGCCCGAAGTTGGGCAAAACGTATAATTACGTAATGTTGTATGAATCCGGTTCAAATGCGAAACCTAAAGATTCTCATTAATTTTCATGCAAGATTCAGGACTAAAAATACTTGCCATAGCCGCATAATGGAAATATTTTATATCTGAAATCTGCATTAACTGTTCGCGAAAGAATGAAAACAGGTTGTTATTTCAATACAATAAAATATACAATCTGACAGAATGACCGGTACTGTATTGCTGTGTATGTTTACCCTATCGTTGCATAAACAACACATCAGATTATACGTTAAACGTCTTGAACAAATGCTTTGCGTTGATTGGAGTAACCATCGTAAGATCTAACCGTGGGTGGCATCCAGTAAAAACACCTTTTTTGCGGTGTTGTTTACCTTTCAGGAAAGCCGATGATACCGCATCTCCTGCGTTATCAAGGCCTTGCGGTAGATGACTACAGCTGCAGCCGTGATGCCTTGGACCTGCGGTATCCTCGACTTTTGCAACGTTAGGGTTTGTGCAAAATTTAGGCTGTTAATTGACCGAAGACTATTCAAATTAAGGAGGCATAAAATGAAGGTTCTTGTACTCTATTTTTCCAAAGGCGGAAACACTAGAAAACTGGCCGAGGCCATTGCTCTGGGCGTTGAAGATGTTGACGGAGTTGAATGCGTAATGAAAAAGACCGACGAGGTCACAAAGGATGATTTCGTCGAAGCCCAAGGGATCATTGCAGGGTCTCCCGTGTACTTCGGTGTCATGGCAGCGGAATTAAAAAAGGTCTTTGATGATTTCGTGGGTGTGAGAAAGAAGATGGATGGAAAGATTGGGGCTGCCTTTACTACATCCGGCGATCCCACGGGCGGCAAGGAGACAACCATGATGTCCATCATCCAGGCACTTCTCATCTACGGCATGGTGATAACCGGCGATCCCATGGATGCCACCGGCCACTATGGCACTGCCTGCGTGGGGGCGCCTGATGAGGAAACAGCTGAAAATGGACGTAAGCTCGGCCGCAGGGTTGCGGAATTGGCGAAAAAACTGCGAACATAAAAACCTCTATCTGGACTATAGATAAAACACTTATTATCTTATTACAGACTTTAATGGATTGATTACTGATGTTATCCGTATAATCGGTGACTAATGTCGTCTCAACATTTTTTAGTAGTTGGGTACTATAAGACCACATCAGGAACTTCCATTTCTCTTTTACCGAAGGCTGTCAGAAAGGCTTTGACCACTTTGGGGTCAAAATCTTTATCGGAACCTTTGGCAATGATTTCCTTGGCATCGAAGGGTGACATGGCTTTGCGATAGGGGCGATCGCTAGTCAGAGAATCGTATACATCAGCAACCGAGATAATTCGGGACTCTAATGGTATTTCCTCTCCTGATACAGGTCTATAACCCGACCCATCGAATTTGTCGTGATGGGCGAGGATGATTGGAATAATCCTACTCAGCGGTCCTCCTACGGGCTCTAGTATTTCACCACTTTTATCAACGTGTTTTTTCATTTCGTTGAACTCTTCCTGAGTTAATCTCGCTGCCTTGTAAAGCAGTTCGCGACTGATATCCAGCTTACCAATGTCATGAAGCAAAGAAGCGGCACGGATATCTTCGATTCGCTCATGCTTTAAACCCAGATAAGAAGCAATTTTGGTTGCATAGATGGAAACTCGGTAAGAATGGTTTTCAGTGTACTTATCTTTAGAGATAAACTGGCGCAGGATAAGCAGGAGACCGTGATAGGTCTGCCGGAGCTCATGTAAGCGGGTTCTGTTGTACTCATGGAGGGTTCCCATAGCGTAAGCTGTCACCACCAAAATGCCTCCCCAGGCGACAATATCAAACCAGCGACCCTCAATAAACTGGGTTTTCTGAATTGCGGAGAATAAATTAGGATTGAAACGTGCAAGAAGACCGACCATAAATACACTGGTAAAGGCCGTTAGAATGGCGTGGCGTCGGCCGTAGAAATACGCGGAAAATAGAGTGGGCAAGGTGTAAAGCCCCAAGACCAGGCGGTGAGCGCTGACAAGATAATTAATTGCAGCAGTAAGAGTCAACAAGGATAGGATTATCCATAGTTCGGTATTCACTTTCGCCATTCTATCTATAACTGACCGTTTTATTCCCGTAAATACATTGCCTGTAAACTGAAAAGCCTCCGGAGTTTGCAAATACATCCTGTCAGATATTTTTGGCCCTTCATAAGATAACTCTTCCATAGAAAGAGGGCGCGCATATGCTGTACCGGGCTTTTCAATTACCTTGGGCCGTTTTAACAACACCTTAACCTCGTCAATATTTTGACACAGCCCTTGCGATTCATTTTCTTCTTTCATTTATTTCACATCCTTTTTATTAGCTATTATTAAGAAGTTGCCTTCAGGTTTGTTTTTATCAGGTAAATTCTGGACGAGTTCATTATAATTACTATCGGCAAGAATCATGCAAAAATTAAAAAAATTTTTATAAAATAGAAAAATAATTGGATTTCAGCTGGTTAGCTTAAATTAGAAAATTTCACCCCAAAAGTGTTTAACAATATTTGTTAAGTACCGAGCCATTTTTTGACTATTTTTACAGTTTTTTAGGTAATATTACCCTAAATGAGCGAAAGTCGAGGATGTGACATTGTAATCAACGTTTGGATCATAACCGGAATTTGCAACGCGCTTCCAGAAACTTTCTGTCTGTAAACGTGGGAATGGATGAGCTTTTTACGGTCTTTTAAGTGCGCAGGCGAGAAAAACTTTTTATACCTGAGTTGAGCGATTTTTTGCGAAGATGGGCAAGAAACATTCAATCTCCCGGATCTCAGATTGTTGTCGTATTTGTGATCAGCGTCAATTATAATACCCGTCATTATATTAATATCATTCAAGATTTCGATTGTAAACCACAAATATTTTGGACTTAAAATTTTCAACCTGTAAGGCAGAAATCAAGCATCGGGCTCATGATCTCGCTCTTGATTGCTTATACCGTCAATTTTGAATTTGGATAAGTGTTCATTGCATAGATTCGCCTGTTTTTTGACAATGTTCCAGGCATTTTCATAGGTCTCTTTTTCCACCTTGCCGTTGGCAACTTCATCTAAAGCCGAAAGTAACAGGTCATTGTCTTTTTTAATTGTTGTTATATGGTCAGATAGGAAATCAATCATATCGTTAACCTGGTTCGCTTCACTTTTAAGGAAATCATGCCGTCGCAGAAATACTTTTCGTGTTAAATCTCCCTGAGAAATTTTTATAAAAGTATTTGAAAAGTTTACCAAAGGACCACAAAGTCTGTGATTGACTAATACATTATGTAATAAAGTAAGGAGAAGTATGGCAATACATGCTAAGAACAACCGATCTATTAAAACAAGAAAAAACTTTGCTGAGTAATGCTGAGAACAAAGGTCATCCATTAGAAAAATGTCCTGATAAAAAGGAGTTAAGATTGAAAAAACGATAACAGTAACGACCAATATCAAGAGTATCAGATTGGCAAGCGCTATTTTGAACTGAGTTTTATTGGCGATCAAATAGTTTTTCAACTTTCTCTGATTGGTTCTTCGTTTCATTTTCACCTACTTTTTTTGTATTTCTATTTGTTTTAGGACGTGCTTCAAAAAATGGTTTTCTTGCACTTAGTCCATTTGACATTCTGCTGGTTCTGGAATCTAATCACCCCTCCGTTTGCCGGGTAATAATAAAAAGATCGAGTGTATTCCAATCCGTCCGTACTGTGATAGTTAATAGTATATAACGTATTATTATTTTGAATATTTTTTTCTATACTTGATATAAAGTTCACGTCTATTTTATCTTCTCCAAGCCCATAGCTAAACGTTACTTTTGACAGCTCAAAGAAACGATCTTTGTATCTGGGTTCAGAGGTTGTCCATCTACCGACCAAACGATCCGGAACGCCCTCGTCCTGTTTGGTAAAGAATATCAATATCGTAATAATAATTAAACTACATACCCAAATGATAACCCATTTATGTTTGATTTTTTCGGCAGATTTGCTTTTACTTTTTGAATAATTCATAGCATGGACACCTTAAATGATTATTTATGCTACTCTGGCTTTTTTTATCTTCATAACCTCCAAGAAGGCTTCTACAACATCAGGATCGAACTGCCGGCCTGCTTCTTGAGTTATCAAATCAATGGCGCGCTCAAGAGCCCATCCCTCTCGATAAGGCCGATCCGATGTCAGAGCGTCGAAAACGTCGGCTACGGCAAGAATTCGGGCGCCAATATCTATGGCATCACCGGAAAGGCCGGCGGGATATCCCTTTCCGTCGTAGCGCTCATGATGCTGTAAGACTATGGGAACGATTTCCTTATATGCAGCAATGGGTTCAAGAATTTTTGCTCCGATTTGAGGATGCATTTTAACCATTCTGTACTCCTCATCATCGAGTTTTCCGGGTTTATCAAGAACCGCCACCGGAACGCCTATTTTTCCGATATCGTGAAGCAAGGCACCACGGTGTAAGTTATCAAGCTTTTTAGGGGTAAGCCCCAAAACTGCTCCGATTTCTAAAGCCACGTCTGTTACTCTCTCAGAGTGACCGGCTGTCCAGGATGATTTGGCATCGACGGTGCGTGCAAGGGCTTTTAACGTGCCCCAGTTAAGCTGGTCCAACTCTTTGATCAGGCTTGTATTTGAAAGAGCAACAGCTACCTGATCAGCCATTTGTCGGGCTCGGGTAATATCTTCCTCGCTATAGACTTTAACTTGGAGTCGTCCAATGGCTATGACTGCGGACAACTTTTCATTTAGGAAAATGGGTAGAATTAAGAATAACTTGATTCTACTTTTGGCAAAGGGTAAAAGATAGGGTAAAGGATTTTTGTCCGCATGGATTATTAAATATTCCGGATTGGCATGAAGCTTTTCAAGGCCGTATGTGCTGAATTCAAAAGATTTCTCGCATAATTCATTCTTTTGGTTGCAATAACTGAAAAATGCCTGGGCGATATTATTCTGCTCCGAATCAATCAGACTTATGGCAACAAAGTCACAGGCAAACCAATCGTACATTCGATTTATCACCGTCTCCACGATTATTCTGGTTTCCAATGATGACAGAATAGCGCGGTCGATCTCTGCGATGGTATCCAGGGCCTTGAATTGTCTGTTCAACCGGTCAGACATCTCATTAAAGTCTGTAGCGAGTTCTTCGAATTCATCGCGGCTTGTGATCTGAACCCGATAGTCAAAGTCTTTCATGGCAATCCGGCGAGTTCCCTTTTTCAGCAACTCCAGCGGCACCATACTCTTGCGGATGTAGTAAATACTAAGGAGCAATACCACCCACACGGACATAAGGACAACCAGGCAAAAAATAGTCTTAAAATCAGACATGGGAGCAAGTACATCGGCTTTGGATTGACTGAGCACCACGGTCCAGCTATGGGCCAAAAAACGGGGCTTCATAAAAATTGTCCGGTAACCTAACCAACAAACCCCGCAGTTAGCGCAGTTTGCCTTTTATTAATGGGTGTTTA
>CAZBOB010000197.1:0-6363 GCA_964492995.1 uncultured Desulfobacteraceae bacterium
CCCGCTAAATATCATCCTCCGATTCACAAATAAACTAATACAAAATCTAACGCTATGGTATTAGAAAATCTAGTACCCTAAAATACGAAATCTAGTACTAAAGTATTAGAAGATTCCAATAAAAAATCATACCGTTGGCGTATTGACTGAATTGTGTGTATGTTGGTATAATCCTAATTAATCGTAAACAAAATGGGAAAATATTTAATGTGTTTGATTTATTATGCATTTTAGTGAATTCAGATGCATTTATACCATTTGGGTAAAAGCTTTAATAAAATGATATTGTATAAACCCGGTTCAGATACGTAAGGTAAAGATTTTCATTAATTTTCATGCAAGATTCAGGTAATATACCGTAAAAGCGAAATATAACTTTATAAATTTATTCTCTATATCAGGATATTACAGCTTATTTTTAAGCGGTGAGATTGCGCGTTTTCTCATTTGAATCATTGTTCAAAAATTCAAGAAAAATATTTACCAAATTTGAACCTAATATTCAAATACGTGGAAATATTTTCCAGATATATGATCCTATATCACGGAAAATTTTACGTCTATTAACACTGTTATTTGCTTAACTATATGATTTTATTATAAATATAATCATTATCCTAGTTATATTTACAAAGATTTTTAATTTTTGGGAGAAATAGGAATGGCTAATTTTTTCGATTTATGTTATCAGTGAAGCGACTTCACTGCAACATAACGAAGTTGATGTTGACAGCGAATAAACGCTTCACTGTATGGTCTCATCAATCAACCACCCCTATTTTTCTTTCAAACAAAATCAATTAGTCTTTACTATCTCGCTGTATTATTTCTTTGAATTCTTTTCGAAGTAATGCGGCAAATAACCATTCGCTGAACTTGACCGGTAGGTCATTCGAGCGAATGCGTTTGAGATTGTGCTAAGCGAGATGCTGTACCGTCGGCAAGTTAGCTCTATCGTTGGGCGGATATGTTGTCCCGCCCTCTTCAGATTGATGAGCCGAGGTAAGCAGATGATTCCAGTTTTGGTATGAGGAGGCAAGAATGTCAGAAAGCCCTGTCATTATCAAAGATAAAACGGTCGTATTTGCAGATATGGTAAAAAGCACGTCCTCAGGCTTTTCTCATGTCAACGAGATACTAAAACGGACAGGCATCAGTCCAAAGGACGAGGGCGCAGTTTTTACTGACACTTGGGGGGATGCTTTTCTTGCCGCTTTTGAGTCATCATACCAAGCAGTCAGGTTTGCACTCGGGGTGCGTGACAAATTGTGCTATTTCGACTGGAGGGCAGAGGGGTTCGCACGCCCGCCTTTATTGCGCATAGCTATTGCTGTTGGCTCAGCGAGCTGGCAACATGACCCTTTACAGGATCGTAACGCTATGATCGGTAGGGTCTTTGCCGAGGTTGCTAGGATTGAGCCAATTTCAAGACCTGGGGCAGTCTTCGTAGCCGATACAGTGCGAAATATTGTAAGCACGACCAGTGACGAGTTCCATTTCCACGATCATGGAGAATTAGAACTTCCAAAGGGCTTTGGAAGCCGGCATCTCTTTGTTGCTTATTGGGCTGAAGAACAGCAGCCGGTTGAAGATGGCCGCCTTGGGCCACTGCTGGACGATCAGTATTATAGACGGGAGGAGTCGTTAAGACGTTTTGCATTTCTGTGGTTGTATTTGGACCAACTTCCGATAGGGAGCTGGGGGCGATCTGTTTCCCTATGGATGAAAGAGGTGTGGCGTGGAATTCCTGAATTGACACCAAGCCCACTTATGGAAGTTGAGGGAGGTTTTGAGACCACGATTCTGAACTTGGAACTGTTGGAAACTCTTCTAGGAGAGAACGCTGTACTTCAAGATATCGGCCTGCGGGCTTTCGATTATCTGGAAAAAAGGCATGTTCCCGGCGGGTTCGGTACTATCAGTTATTCCAGGCACGGATCAGGTGTTGAACCTCATCCGAGACACACGGCGATTACTTGTTGGTTGCTAGGGAAAAGGTATACAAAGCTTTCTTCTACTGTGAAGTGGAGAAAAATCCTTAAGGATGCGATTCTTACTCATCTTTATGGAGATTCTGATAGGATATGGGAAACCTTCAAGAAAGATCGCAATCCCTTGCTCCTCTATATGGCTACCTGGAGTGTTGCAGCGATTATTCGCAACTGTCAAGTCCCTGAGCTCTTAGCTCCTGAAGAGTCTGGACAGATTCTTACCAACTGGTCATTCATTGAGCCGAAACTCAGGGATCTGGCCATGTCACATGATTACGAGGGTAAACCACAACATTTGGCACCAGGTCGAAGACTCGTGTTCCCTTTGACAGTCCCATATGGCAGTTTCATCAGGATGGAGTCATATTCTATTCTTTCTGCTGCACTCTTTGTTGATCCTCAAATGCCCCAGGAGATCCTTGACCGCCTGAGAGACGGGATCAAATACATTATCAATGACTACAAGAGATACTGCAAGGCTGGTAAACGCTATTCGCAAGATCCACTCCAGCCATCCCTCAGAGGACCACGAACTCATTTTGCATGCGAGTCTGAAAACGAACAGTATCCGGACATCGGCATTACTTCGATGTTGGTCAGAATACTCAGGGACAATAATATTGTAAATGCATTATGGAGAGATCGTCAGTTCCGTGATCTACCGAAGATTCGCTGTTACCTTCAAGAAGATCTTGTGGAATTGTTTGATCGCTACCTCCTTTGGCCCAAGATGTACGATTTTACTCATCCCGGCATGCTAGCAGGTATCATCGTTGGCGATCATAAACAACTAAAAGATAGGATTATGTCTTATTTTAGGAACATCGTTAAACAACGTCCCCCCGTGGATTTGAGAGATAATAATCTCGACGATGTACTTTCTGAAAGGAAAATTGTAGACCTTGTTGAGGCGTTGATTTCTGCTGATGGATCCAGACCGAAAATCCAACTCGCTTCATTCTCCATTTCGAGGTTGCTTTTGGATAAGTTGAGACCTGGCCGATTTATTCATGAGCAGCTAAATGCAGGTGGAATACGGATGATAGCCGAACGGACTCTTGGGGCATATATGGACCCATCTTTTGCAGAGAGGTTTTCAAATACGTGGGGGGATAAGGCAATTCCGACTATCAGCGGACCATTTCTAACCTTTTTGGATAAGCCATCTAAAATCTTGGATGTCGGATGCGGACCAGGTCAATATGCTTTAGAATTTGCGACTGCTGGACACACGGTTGAATTGTTAGACGGCTCTCCTGCCTTTCTTCAAATTGCAGAAGAGAAGTTTAAGAAGAGGAACCAGAAAGTTCCAGATTATTTCCAATGCAATGTTTTGGATCGAAATGCGCGAGGAATAGTGTTTAGGTCGCGCCCATATGATGCTATATGGTGCTCTGGTCTTTTTGTCCATTGTCCGACAAAGGGTCAAGCCGACTTGCTGCAATGGTTCCATGACCTCCTTGGTCCTGGTGGCTTCCTTTTCGTCAATATCATATTGAACAATCCGCGGCTCTTTGCGTGGGATGGCCGATATTACACGTATATTCTGACCTCAGAGGAATTCGAAAATGTACTTGCCGAATCCGGATTCGATATTGAACTGACCCTTCTCAACACGAGTCATCGCAATACATATCAGGAGCCGATATTAACGACATCATGGGTCAATTATTACGCCAGGAAACGAATTGAACGCAGCCTTGAAGATGTTGGAGAAAAGGCAAGCTTGTTGACCGCGCTTGCCTACCAGCGCTCCGTGAATGATTTTGTGCAAATTCATAGAGGAACTACAGATGATGAAAGACAGAGGAGAGTTGATAGAATCAAAGACGTTCTGGATAAACTGGAGCATCATCTGGCAAGAAAGAAAGAAGTAAGAGTTCTTGATGTCGGATGTGGACCTGGCGACTTCGTCATTCAGATGGCGATGCGCGGATGGATTGCCGTAGGTTTGGATATTTCCGACCAGATGATCCATTATGCGAGAGATGCTTGCAGTCGTGAGTGCCCACGAAATTGTCAGCAGAATGCGACGTTTGTGGTTGGTGACGTCAGTGAGCTGCCAAAGAGCTGGGAAGGACAATTTGATGGGGTACTGTGTGTCACAATCATGCAACATATTCCGTTGGACAATGACTATGCCTTCCAAATACTACGTGAAATTAGGGACGTCCTCAAGCCTGGAGGCGTTATTCGCTTCGATGTGCAATTAGGGCGTGAATCCGGTTTCGATCCGGATTTAAGGTATATCCAGTCCTACGCAGATATAGAATCAGTTCAAACTCGGCTTCGCTTCAATAAACTGGGATTTGAGGTCATTGAGTCTCCCACACAATTCAAACTGCCATTGGGCATAAATACATTTCGCAGACCAATAGAGTTTCGGTTTGTAGAGTTTTGGCTTCGAAAGATGAAGTAATATGTCTATAGGCATCTTATGAGGCAACGATAAAAGATTAAGGAGAGGCGGTGCGTCTGCTCTTTGCAAGCGATTTACATGGAATAACTCCTTTGTATGACTCTCTCGAAATACTATCCAGGAAGTTCAAACCTGACCTAATAATTCTGGGGGGAGATTTGTTGCCCAAGTCGTGCGAAAAAGGAGATCTGCTGGGCGCTCAACGGTACTTCGCAGCAAACACTTTTTCATTGTATGGTTTAAAGTTGCACGAAATCAACCCGGACGTCGAAGTTGGCGTGATGCTAGGAAATGACGACTATCGGATCATGAGAAAGGAGTTGGAGAAGATCGAATATGAGCATACAATCAAATTGATCGATAACAATGTATGGGAAACCAAGTCCTCCTGGCAGGTTATCGGAATCAATCTTGTTCCAGAAACCCCTTTTCTTCTAAAAGACATGGAAAGGCGTGACTGCGAAATAGACCCCGTTTATTACCCGTCGATTCAGGCGATTTATTCCACGGACAGCGGTGTCGACAGCATTTCTAGTCCAGAATGGTTTGCATCCCATGCATCCCTCGAGTCCGAATTGACGAATCTGACTCCAATAGGTGCTCCTGAGCGAACAATCTTCGTATCACATGCCCCTCCATACTCCACTCCATTAGATTTGACTATGAATGGAAATCATGTTGGAAGCAAATCTATAAGACAATATATAGAGAAGTATCAGCCAAGAATTTGTCTCCATGGTCACATTCACGAATCGTTTTATGTAAGTGGATCCTACGTTTTTCAGATAGGTAGGAGTGTATGCTTTAATCCTGGCCAAATCCACGGCCCTGTCTTGGATGCCGTAATAATTGATACCGAGGAAGATTGGTTGAATCACAGGCACACAATGGGACATGCACCCCCAAGCGAAGCAGGATTAGCGATGCTAAAGGCGCCGGTTTGTTAGCTTTTGCGAATGTACAAAGTATGGAGTGTTACGGATCTATGGCAGATCACTACATCAGTCCAAAAGGCTTGGTTCAGAAAACAACGGGGTAAGGTCTTCATTCTTGACAGTTTTTCGGCACAATGTGAAGAATGAAGACCCTTAGGCTGTTCTTGTGTTATTTCGATTCCTGCGACCTTGTTAAGATGGGTTGCAGCCGTATGGCGAAAAAGCCTGGCGTGCAGTTTTTTATCGATACTGAGCCGATCGGCCGCTGTACGGAAGATATCCTGCAACGTTCGTGGGGAGATGCGTTTTTTACGCTTGGATAGCAGCAATGGTCCTTTTCTGCGTTCCAGTGATTGTAAATAGGTTCGAATGATTTTACAAATGCTGTGCGGCAGGACCATATTACGCTGCCGCCGGCCTTTTTCCCGGATCCATACCAGACCGCAGGTTAAATCGATATCTTCGATATTCAAAGCGATCAGCGTACGGGTTCTGAGGCCCAGCGTTCCCAGCAGCACGATGATGATAAGATTTCTTAGTCCCATAGATGAATCTGCCCGTTCACTGAAGTGGCAAATTAGGCGGTTGTATTCGTCAGGTGTGAGGAACTGAGGGACTGTTTTTTCAATTTTTGGATATGGTATGCCGGTGGCGATATTTTTTGGTGTGTGCTGATGAAGCGTCAAAAAGTGGAAAAATTGTCTGAGCGTCCAGACACGGGACTTTCTTATATGTATTGAGGGGTCTTTGTGGTCGGCCACAAAATTGATCAGATGTTGATAAGTGATCTTCTTAACTGACCGGATTCTTTGAGATTTCAGGAAGGCTTTAAATTCATTCAGCCGGATGGTTAAAGCCTGGATGGAACGTACTGAGAAATCGGCCAACTCACAGTATGTAAGAAACTGACTGCAATACCGATGGAGCATGATGCCACCTCCCTTTTGTGATCATGCTCCATCATTAAACACCCATTAATAAAAGGCAAACTGCGCTAACTGCGGGGTTTGTTGGTTAG
>CAZBOB010000198.1:0-6350 GCA_964492995.1 uncultured Desulfobacteraceae bacterium
GCGCGCTATTTCGAGGATTGAAAACGAGCGAGAACGCCGCCGGGAGCCGAAAGATGCCATTTATGGATGGACACGAACTAATTCGCACGCCTTTGGACCTATTTCCTGGTGCCCCGTATGGCGAGACCTTTGAAAAATGTTCAATTTTGTTCAAGGCCAAGGAAGGCGAAAATTTTAACCGCAGGAATACATTGAGTATTTTGAGGATTAAAATTTGAGCCTGACACAGGGATTGGGCAAAAGAGGACGTTTTTCAAAGGTCTCATGGCGGGGTCGGATTTGGGAGTGATATCGGCGGTGGAAAAACCGTTTAAGAAGGGAGAAAATAATGGCTTATATTACAATGAAAGAACTACTTGAATCCGGAGTACATTTTGGTCATCAGACAAAGCGCTGGAACCCCAAGATGAAGCAATATATCTTTGGGGCCAGGAACGGCATCTATATTATTGACCTTCAGAGAACTGTTCGAATGTTCAGGAGAGTATATGATTTTGTAATAGATACCGTTGCAGGTGGCAAGATGCTCCTTTTTGTAGGAACCAAAAAACAGGCCCGGGATTCCATCTATGAAGAAGCGAATCGATGCGAAATGTTTTATGTTCATAACCGATGGCTGGGCGGGATGCTGACAAATTTTCAGACCATAAAAAAAAGTATAGAACGTCTTAACTATCTAAATACAATTGTAAATGACGGATCGATCAATCTTTTTCCCAAAAAAGAGGGGCTGAAGCTTGAAAAAGAACGGGTAAAACTCGACAATAATCTTGGCGGAATACGCACCATGAATGATCTTCCCGGTGCTATTTTTGTGGTTGATCCCAAGAACGAGGCGATTGCAGTTCGTGAGGGAAGACGACTGGGAATTCCGATTATTGCTATTGTAGATACCAATTGTAATCCTGATGAGATTGATTATATCATACCCGGTAATGATGATGCCATCCGTGCAATACGGCTGATCACATCCAGAATCGCTGATGCTTGTATTGAAGGTAAAGAGCGTCTGGCTGAAAAACAGCAGGCTGAAACCGACAAAGAAGTGGAGGAAGTATCTGAGGTTGCTGCCGCAAGTGCGGAATTAAAGCCGGGTGAAAGAAAGATTATTTCAGAGGGTACAGAGGGACCTGTTGTGGAAATAATTAAAAAATCAACATCTGCAACCGAACATACTGAAGCTCCTGAAGATTCTGAAAGTCAGGAATCGAGAGAAACAACTGAAGCTGAAGAGACAGGAGAATAATGATGGCGACAATTAGTGCTGCAACGGTCAAAGAGCTCCGTGAAAAGACCGGGGCCGGAATCATGAATTGTAAAGAAGCACTTTCCGATTGTAACGGAGATATAAGCAAGGCGGTCGATTTTTTAAGAAAAAAAGGTTTGGCCACAGCGGCCAAACGCGCCGGCAGGGCCATGACGGAAGGAATAGTCGAGTCTTATATTCATATGGACAGCAAGCTTGGTGTTCTGGTCGAAATTAACTGTGAAACCGATTTTGTTGCAAAAAATGATGATTTTAAGGAATTTGCAAAAAATATTGCAATGCATATTACAGCAACTAATCCTGTAGGTATACGGCAAGAAGATGTCCCCAAAGAAACGATCCACAAAGAAAAAGAAATTTACCGTGCACAGGTCCTGGAAATGGGCAAGCCTGAAAAAATAGTAGACAAGATAGTAGACGGCAAGCTTAAAAAATATTTTAAGGATAACTGCCTGATGAATCAGGCCTATGTTCGTGATCCCAATATAACCATTGAAGATCTTTTAAATGAAATGGTTGCAAAAATCGGTGAAAACATTATAATTAAACGTTTTGCAAGGTTTAAAATAGGTGAGGAATAAGCTTTGACAATGCCTCAATTTAAAAGGGTTCTATTGAAACTGAGCGGTGAAGCGTTGATGGGTGATCAGAATTTTGGAATAAGCCCTGATGTCATAAAATATGTGGCTGAAGAAGTCCGCTCGGTATTTGACCTCGGAGTTCAAATTGCCATAGTCGTCGGCGGTGGTAATATTTTCAGGGGGGTTGCCGCCGCTTCATATGGTATAGACAGAGTTTCTGCAGACCGCATGGGTATGTTGGCCACGGTGATTAACAGTCTGGCTTTACAAGATTTTCTGGAAGAAAATGGGATTATGACTCGTGTCCAGAGCGCCATTTCAATGCATGAGGTAGCCGAACCGTTCATCATCCGGAGGGCGATCCGCCATCTTGAAAAAGGGCGGGTGGTGATATTTGCAGCCGGCACCGGCAACCCTTACTTTACCACCGATACCGCTGCAGTGCTCAGGGCACAGGAAATACGAGCCGATATCCTTTTAAAGGCGACAAAGGTTGACGGTCTTTACGAATCAGATCCGGTTATCGATAAGAATGCTAAATTTATAAAAAAAATTAAATATATGGAGGTCATTGAACAACAGCTCCATGTGATGGATATGACAGCCATTTCTCTGGCCATGGACAATAAGCTTCCCCTTGTTGTTTTTAATTTGACCAACAAGGGAAATATAAAAAAGGTTATATGTGGAGAATCGGTGGGAACCCAGATAAGCACTTAGGGGCTCTGCCCCGCCTGCCATTGCAAGCTCGCCCGCCAGCTGAGCAAGGCGAGGCGGCCTGGGGCACGAGCGGGCAGGCCCAATTGGCCTCCGGCCCATAGGGCTTAGGCCCCGGAGGCCAGCATTCCAACATTCCATTCTTCCATGCCGATATCATAAACAGGTTCCCACTAAAAGACTTGTAATTTTAATAGATTGTAGAAATTCTGAGAGGTTTTAATAGGAAGAAATCCATGATTGAATCGATATATCAGGAAACTCGGGAGGGTATGAATAAGTCAATAGACTCTCTTAAAAATGAATTTAAGAAGGTCCGGACCGGACGGGCCTCCCTGTCCATTCTTGATGGTATCCGGGTTGAATACTACGGTACGATGACTCCTCTTAATCAAATGGCATCTCTTTCTATTCCTGAAAGCAGACTAATTACCATACAGCCGTGGGATGTTTCCGTGATCAAGGATATAGAAAAGGCTATATTGAAATCTGACTTAGGGTTAACGCCCTCAAACGATGGCAAGCTAATCCGTATTTCCATTCCGCCGCTTACCGAAGAGAGAAGAAAAGAACTTGTCAAGGTTATACATAAAAAAGGCGAGGAACATAGGGTTACCGTGCGCAACATCAGGCGTGATTCCAACGAGCTGTTGAAAGAATTCAAAAAGAATGGTGAGATTTCGGAAGATGATGCCTTCAGAGCTCAAGACCAGGTCCAGAAGATAACAGATGAGCATATCAAGCTTATCGACGATGTCTGTAAAGAAAAAGAGAAAGAAATCCTTGAATTCTAATACATCTTCCTCTAGTTACAATGATCTTGATCCTACAAAGTTACCCTCACATGTTGCCGTTATTATGGACGGTAATGGCCGCTGGGCCAAAAAGCGCCTTTTAAATCGGATTCAAGGACATGAAAAGGGTTCGGAAACTGTTCGAACCATTGTTCGAGCCTGCCGCGAAATCGGTATCTCCTATCTGACCCTGTATGCTTTTTCCACTGAAAACTGGCAGCGACCCCAATCCGAAGTGCTTGCTCTGATGACCCTTCTTAAAAAATTTCTCGAATCGGAAAAAAAAGAGATGCTGGATAACAATATCCGCTTGTGTGCAATCGGACAGATAGAACGGTTGCCGGAAAATGTCCGGCAAGTATTACTTAACGTTATGGCGTTAACAAAAAATAATAACGGCATGACCCTAAATCTGGCATTGAGCTACGGCGGGCGGGCTGAAATCGTTAAGATGGTTAAAGAGATCGCAATGAAAGCCAAAGATGGTACTATCGGCCCGGATTCAATAACACCAGAAATTATATCTGAACACCTGTATACACGTCAAATGCCTGATCCGGATCTTTTGATTAGAACAAGCGGAGAAATGCGCATAAGTAATTTTCTCCTGTGGCAGATCGCCTACTCGGAAATTTATATTACAGATACTTTATGGCCCGATTTTGGGAAGGATGAATTTGTGCGAATTCTGAAAGATTATCAGCAGCGCGAACGGAGGTTCGGTAAAGTCTGAAGATTGAACTTAGGGGCTTCGCCCCAATATTCAAGCGATCCATCATTCCATTCTTCCATTCTGATTGCATAAACAGGTTGCCATTAATAAACCTTTATTTTCAAGAGGTTGTAGAATTTCCGAGACATAGACATATGGATTCGGGTCAATATAAACATTTAATACACCGGAACTTATTGAGATGTTACATTTCCGAGACGTTTAATTAATTGACACCGGCCTGATTTCTTTTATCCGGCGTGCATTCCAATAGTAATTCGCAACTTGTAAACGGAAATCCAGTCAAAATGCATTCGAAACGATGGATTACAGCTTTTGTGGCCATTCCCTTCCTTGTTTTGCTGATCGGCAGCGGGGGGGCATTGATGTTTTCTATGGTTATCGGTGCCATATGCCTCATAGCCCTTTGGGAATTTTTTCATATTTTACTTGGCAAAACTGAACCCTTGAATCCACTTTTCTTTAAGCTTTTGGCTTTCATCATAGGTCCGGCTGTTATCTGGGCTGCATATATGAATTCATTCAAAATTATTTTAGGCCTTATTGCTTTAAATCTTATTGTCTCTGCCCTGATCTCTCTTTCTAAATTTAAATCTGATGCATCCGTATCGGAAATTGTTTTAAAACAGGTTTTGGGAGTTGTATATATACCTGTATTTCTATCGTATCTTGTTTTGATCCGGAATGGTGATGATGGTGTTTCCTGGATTTTTTTTCTATTAATCGTGGTTTTTCTGGGTGATACAGGTGCATTCTACACCGGATCTTATTTGGGGCGACATAAGCTTTGCCCTGCAGTAAGTCCGAACAAAACCATAGAAGGCTCTGTTGGCGGACTTGCCGTCAATGTATGCGCGGGTGCTTTGTTCAAAATTTTCTTTTTTCCGCTGTTGCAGTGGAACTTAAGTATCCTGTTTTTCCTTTGCATCGGTGTTGCAGGACAGGTGGGCGATCTGTTTGAATCTAAACTTAAGAGAGTCGCCAATATAAAGGATTCCGGTGCATTACTTCCCGGTCACGGTGGATTTCTGGATCGGATTGATGCGTTACTTTTTGCGGCCCCGGTCGCTTATTTTTTCATAGAATATATATTATAAAATGAAAAACCTTTCCATACTTGGATCCACAGGATCCATTGGGCGCAATACACTTGAAATTGTAACAATGTTTCCCGAACGATTTACCGTAAAGGCGCTTGCAGCTAAAAATAATACAAGCTTATTGGCCGGTCAGGTGGAGAAATTCGGCCCTGACATCGCTGTGGTTTTTGATGAAAACCGTGCCATTGAATTGAAAAGCATGCTTCCGTCGGGGTCAAAGGTTGAAATTATGTATGGACAAGACGGCTACAGGACCGCGGCGACCTATGATTCTGTTGATATGGTTGTTACCGCAGTTGTGGGAGCGGCCGGGCTGATACCGACCCTTGCTGCTATAGAGGCAGGGAAAAACATTGCACTGGCAAATAAGGAAACCCTTGTAATGGCCGGCGAGATTGTTATAAAAGAGGCGGCACGAAATCGTGTAAAGATAATTCCAATAGATAGTGAACACAGCGCAATTTTTCAATGTATTGCGGGCAACCGCAGGCAGGATCTGGATAAAATCCTCCTCACCGCTTCCGGCGGTCCGTTTTTGAACCGGCCGGAAAATGAATTTGTGAAAATTAAACCCCAGGATGCACTCAACCATCCAACCTGGCAGATGGGGAAAAAGGTTAGTGTCGATTCAGCGACCCTAATGAACAAGGGGCTTGAGGTTATAGAAGCAAAATGTCTGTTCGGTGTTTCACAGGAAATGATTGAAGTTCTGATCCATCCGCAAAGTGTGATCCATTCCATGGTTTCTTTTAAAGATGGAGCGGTAATAGCCCAGCTTGGAATTCCGGATATGAAGGGGGCAATTGCATATGCCCTGTCGTATCCTGAACGTCTTGCACTGGAGCAGCCGTTGCCTGATTTTGTCGGGATCGGGGCGCTAACTTTCGAACAGCCCGATTTAAATAAATTTCCATGCCTTGATCTGGCGTATAAGGCCTGCCAAACAGGAGAGACGCTGCCGGCGGTGTTAAATGCCGCAAACGAGATGGCTGTTCAGGCTTTTTTGAAGCAACGTGTACCATTTGTCAAAATACCTGAGGTTATCAGAAAAACAATGGAAAGCCATACTGTTATTCCAGACCCGGCCTTTGATGATATTATCGAATCTGACAGATGGGCCCGGGAGCAGGCCCGAAATTTTATCGACATGATATAATA
>CAZBOB010000199.1:0-6301 GCA_964492995.1 uncultured Desulfobacteraceae bacterium
TTAATATCAGTTTATATTGGAAAATGCAGAAGTTTTTCTGCTGAATTAAATTGTTCTGCATAAGGATCAAAAGAATGATTGTGCGAGGCCCTTTGTGCAAAAAGGTACAGTTCCCACACAGGGAATGTGACTATTAAACACGGCATCGCCGTTGTGACGATTTCATATCGTTACAAGCCCGTTAAAAACGGGCGACTACTGGTTACTGATCAAAGGGCCTCGCTTCACTTTTAGGAACAATATGAACCTTTCAGATAAAATATGGATTACAAGAAAAACTCGGATCTTCACCGAAAAAAGGTTGAAAGAAAATTCGCTATTCTCAGAGCTTTTTATAATAGTTTTTTCGCTGCTTATGGTTTTTTTTAGCATTTGGAATTATATACACGCAAATCAAAACATAAACTTTCTATTGATTTGTGGTGCCATTGCATTACTCACAGTATCGATATTTCTCTATTCTCAAAGATTTTCCGAACGCGCCCACGCT
Organism: uncultured Desulfobacteraceae bacterium; assembly: GCA_964492995.1. Classification (GTDB taxonomy): domain Bacteria; phylum Desulfobacterota; class Desulfobacteria; order Desulfobacterales; family UBA11574; genus S5133MH16. Next base: position 491 of record CAZBOB010000199.1, read on the forward strand.
ATGCGTAATTGCTATATAAGCTTGGATGAATTGTATTTTAAAGTTAGTAAACATGAAAGAGATCCGCATCCAGATGTAATGGATGATTATCAAAAAAGGTATAATGATATCCTGATTAATATCGAAAATCATTCTCCATATGATTACCTCTGCTTAAGGCATTCTTTGCGAAATAATAACAATACTACCCTCCCTCCATTCACTCTGATTGATTACACACATTTTATCATCGAAAAAACGTTGCGAATATTATTGATAATGCTACTTTTGACTTTCCCTTTTTTATTGGCATTTGTTTGGATAAAATTTATCTAAAATGTCAGCATCCGGTTTTTATAGAATAATTTTTACCAAAAATCATTTACATGATCTTTACTTTTCATCGGTAAGGTTCAGAGCACCGGTAGGTATTGATAAAATAAATAGAAGGGCTTTTGAAAATAACATAGATGAAAACATTGACATAATTTATCGGAAAGTTAGAAACGGCACCTATAAATTTACACCTTATCGAGAAAAATTAATATCTCGCGGTTCTATAAAGCTACCGAGGGTTGTCTCAATTCCAACAATTAGAGACAAATTAACCTTAAAAGCTTTATATGAAGTTTTACAGGCGACATACCAAAATGAAACGCCGTTTGTGCATAGAATCATTAATGAGGTATCTGTGGCACTAGCTGCAAATGAATATGATGGCGTTTTAAGGCTGGATGTTAAAGATTTTTATCCTTCGGTCGATCACTCTTTGCTTTTTAAGCAAATTAAGAAAAGAATTAGAAAAGATGAGCTATTGGTACTTATTGCTAATTCTCTAAAACAGCCGACGGTTGCCAAAATAAAAAAGGATGAAATTCATCCTAACGATATCGGAATACCACAAGGGCTGTCTATTTCAAACATACTTGCAAACATATATCTTTTCGCAATTGACGAAAAGTACTTAAATAGAGCTTCATTAAAGTATTTCAGATACGTTGATGATATACTTGTCCTATGTAAATGTAATGAACTTGAATCCATAAGATTAGAAATTGATACTGATTTAAAAAAGCTAGAGCTAAGTATCCATGATGATCCTGAAAAATCGCTATCTTGTTCAATATGTGAAGGTTTTTCCTATTTGGGTTATGTTTTTAACAATGAAAAAATAACAGTAAGAAAAAAATCTATTGAGTCCCTAAGAGAATCAATATTGAAGCTGTTTACTAATTTCAAATATTCTGAAAGTCACGAACTTACATTATTAAAATGGTCTGTCGACCTACGAATAACTGGTTGTGTTTTTAACGAGACAAAATATGGGTGGCTTTTCTTTTTCTCGCAGATAAATGATTTACAATTGCTGAATTCATTAGACCATTTCATTAAAAAATTGCTAGCACGCTTTGGGATTGAGCCAGCTAAAATAACGTTTAAAAAATTCGTTCGTGCATATCATGAAATTACAAAAAATCTGAGCCATACAAAATACATACCAAATTTTGATGAATATTCGACCTCAGATAAAAGAAAGATATTGAGTGACATTTTCGGCCTTAAAACACAGTTTTTAACATCTACTGATATAGAATATCAATTTAACAGAAGGATCTACCAAACAGTAAGAAACCTAGAAAAAGACCTCGCAAGAGCATCTTAAAATGCAGAACAACTGCATTCACAATGACGCTCGATACATCGCGCCTGTGATGCAGGGCGTTAGAGAAGGAGAGAAGAAAACCAGTGAACCATTGCCGATTGTGCCAACAACAAAAGCCACTTAGGGACAGCCACGTATTTCCTGATTTCGTGGGGAGATGGCTAAAGCGGACATCGGCGACAGGCAGACTGCGTTCTGCCAAAAGCCCGAACCTGCGTCAGCAGGACACAAGAACCATTAGACTTCTATGTCAAGACTGCGAACAACTATTCGGGACATACGAGAAATACTTTGCTGAGACCATCTTCATCCCGGTACTCGAGAGCTTTACTCCAACGGTGGACTACGACGAGCGACTTCTAAAGTTCATCGTCTCCCTCTCGTGGCGTGTCTTTGTTACAGCCCCGGATCACGGATGGCCATCTCTAGAAGTCAAACAGGAAGCAACGCGTACCGCGGATAACTGGCGGCGCTTCCTGCGGGCCGAGGAAGCCCTACGCAGCGAGGACCATCATCTGCTAATGCTTCGACTCGTTAAGGATGCGCCCATGATTGAAGGATCCACGGTTGACCTAAACTTCTATTTCTTCCGTACTGTCGACGCTACAATTGCCCGCAACCGGATCGGTGAAGCGGTGGTTTACACTAAGCTTCCCGGATTTGCAGTGCTATCCAACCTGACTACCAAGCCACTAGATTTTACAAGCGGAACATCGGCAAGGAACAGTGGAACGCTGGACTTCCTCAACCAAGAAATTAAGAAGCCATTTCTCGACTTTCTTATGCCACGCCACATAGAGGCTCTACGGCCCATCCTGCATCTATCCCAGAAACAGCAGCGGGTGATTGAGGATGCGTACAGCAAAAACATGAACAAGTGGAGGGAGTCGTACTATTTTAAGATCACTGCCGCAAAGAGGATGTAAGAATGCTCTAACAACCGCATTAACTCGGACTTGCAATTCCGCTGCGCTCCATTGCCAGCCGGTTATGCGGAGCGTTATATCCATAGATTTCAATGATATATTTAATTGGCGTAGATCATATAGTGCAACACGAAGGATTCATGGATTCAAACAAACGCGGTTTGATTTCAGAATTCCAATCTATCGTTCGCGAATTCTGTGCCATTCGAAACATACAAGTTCTTGCGGAAGAGTTTAATGAGGAATCCCGAAAAATAAATCATGTTGATCATAGTGTTCTAGAAAGCATTGCATCAGAACTGAGCCTCGCCCACTGCTTTTTGGAACCAGACTCAGTAGAACGAGCAGAAAGGAATATTAAGTCAGAAGACCACAATCTGAGAGAAGCAATTTGGCTCGAGAAATTATCACCACATATCAATTCAGAAATAATAGTTGCTTGTGGCCAGACGCATATCTCATCTTTTAGCAATAAATTGAAGGAGGAAGGTATTCCGTTTGAGATAATCAAAGAAAATCTTGGTGTCGGCTATGAGCCGAACATTCATCCCTTTACATAAAAAGCATAACCTTGCTCTTTCAGCCGACAGTTAATCACTGCGGCTGAAGAGCCCGTTATGTTTTATGATAATTCTTATAAATGCAAGTCGTATGGAGATCTTATTATGAGTAAAGTAATACCCTTTCACAAAGATCCAATTAAAAATCTATCAGATACAAAATTTGCTGAAATAGAAAAGGACTTAATCGAATTTTATAATGATGCTGTCCATATTAATGACGGAAACACTCCAATTTTTCAAGCAAAAGAATATGCAATAAAAAACATTGCAAAGAAGCATAATTTTACAATTGAACAAGCGAAAGAGTTTGTTTCAGAAATGCAAATGAGAAAGTTGGACAAACAGTTGTCTGATAAAGAAGAAACATAACCTATCACTTAAGCGGGACCGGGAAAGGCCAGGGCGTGTTTGAAAGAATCATTATATCAATATTTTATGCCATTTTCATAGGTTTTTTGTAATCTTTTCCCGGCCCCTTAGTTTAGCGTTCGGCTGACAAATTAAGGAGACGAATATGAAGAGAACTATTGCGATCTTTTCTGCGGCTGTTCTGTTTATGGGGACTATGGGTGTTTGTGCCGCATTTGAAAATCCAATGAAAATCCTCTTCAAAGGCCAAAAGCATCCAACCATCAATGAGAATAAGTTGACCCCACGGAAAAGGCTTGGATTTTTCCTTTTTTTCGACAAGAACCTCTCCAATCCTGCCGGTCAATCCTGTGGAACCTGCCATGACCCACAACATGGTTTTGAGGATATTGAAGACCGTCCCGAGTCCGGTGGTGCTGTCACGGGCCGCTTTGGCAATCGTAACGCCCCATCTGCCGCGTATGCAGCTTTCAGCCCCTACTTCCATTACGATGAAAAAGAACAAACCTACATGGGCGGACAATTTTATGATGGCCGAGCCGCCACCTTGGCTGAACAGGCAAAGGGGCCACTTCTGAACCCCTTGGAAATGAACAACTCAGATAAAAAAACCGTCGTGGATAAAATTGCCACCTCGAGTTATACGGAACTATTCAAAGACGTTTATGGCCCAAATATCTTCGCAAATAGTGACCAGGCATACGATATGGCCGTCGATGCGATTGCCGCTTTCGAGGAAAGCGCGGAATTCAATCCATTCTCCTCAAAATACGACCTGTACCTTGAGGGAAAGGCGCAGTTGAGCGCCCAAGAGAAAAAAGGCCTGGCTCTCTTTAATGACGAGAAAAAAGGCAACTGCGCGGCCTGCCATCCAAGCCAGCCCACAGACAATGGAATTCCGCCATTGTTCACTGATTACACTTACGACAATCTGGGCGTTCCCAAAAACCCGGAGAACCCATTCTACAATTTAGACAAAACCTACAATCCACTCGGCAAAGACTATATCGATCTCGGACTGGGTGGTGTGCTCAAGAAAACAGCGGAGAATGGCAAATTCAAGGTTCCCGGACTCAGAAATGTGGCTCTCACTGCACCCTACATGCACAATGGTGTTTTCAAGACCCTGAAGGAAGTTGTTCAATTCTACAACACCAGGGACACCGGCAAATGGCCTGCGCCTGAGGTTCCGGAAACGGTCAATCGAAAGGAGTTGGGCCATCTCGGCTTATCCAATCCTGAAGTGGACGCCATCGTGGCCTTTCTTCAAACGCTCACAGATAAACCGACTAAGGAAAATCTTGATTGATACTCGTCGAACAATTGCATCCACCAGACGGCAAGAAGCGCGGCGGCGCTAGCGCGGCAAGTTTGTGTGGGCCGCTGGTGATGCAGGTCGTTGGCCGTGGACAAATGAACGAGAAATCCATACGCGATAGGCTGGTGGAACATGGACAAACATTGTTCCGTGCGCCCAAGCAGTTGATAAAGTTTACAGGCAATCCGAGTGCCGATGCGTTGCTGAATGAGCTGGACAATCATTCGCACGCCTTCGTTTTGGCGTGTGTTATGGATCGTCAGATCAAGGCCGAGAGGGCATGGTTAATTCCTTACCTAATTTCCGAGAAAATCGGCGCGTTCTCGATGCAGGCGCTGAGTGCTCTCTCGCAGGGAGACGTTAAGCGCCTCATGAGTGAACCGGAACCGCTTCACCGGTTCGTGGACAAAATGGCTAACCACTTTTATTCGGCGGTGCAACGAATCAAAGACAACTATGACGGCAAGGCCGCTTCTATCTGGTCAGGGAGGCCTTCCAGCGCAGAAGTTGTATATAGTTTTTTGGAATTCGACGGAGTTGGTCCCAAAATTGGTAGTATGGCCGCCAATATTCTTGCAAGGGAATTTAAAATCCCTTTCTCTGACTACTATTCAATTGATATTTCAGCAGATGTGCATATCCGACGCGTCTTCTTTCGGCTTGGTCTATGTGCCGTCAAGGCTAGCATGGAACAGGTGATATATAAGGCACGGGCACTTTATCCCGAATTCCCAGGAATGATGGACTTGCCATGCTGGGAAATAGGTCGGAATTGGTGCAAATCTCGTGGACCAGAATGTAGCGATTGCTATATGAATGATCTGTGCCCTACAGCACAATAAGCCGATGAAATCGGCCAACAAGGCGCTCCACCTGGCCACTATTCCGCTGGCGCTCCATAGTGGCATGTGAGCTTTGCGTTATGATTTATGAAAAATATACAAATATATTAAGCCTATACGGGAGTTGTATTAAATACACATAATAGGGGAC
>CAZBOB010000200.1:0-6192 GCA_964492995.1 uncultured Desulfobacteraceae bacterium
TATTTCAAAGGGTTGCCTCTTCTCGGCACCGCTGCTCCGAAAGGGAACATCCGATCCAGGCGAAATCTCGCATGGGCTTTAGCCTGGAGTGTGTGGCCCACGAGAACCATTGATTGAGGTATTTTTTGGCCCATGGAGGATACGTATAGTCCTAGAATTTCCGAAATGCCTCTTTCAGCAGATAGGCCCGATTGATTTTGAGGTTGAGCTTTTCCAGGTCACTCAGCCTGACTTTCTGTTGGTCGGTAAGGTTCCAAGGATTCTTTAACCAGATGTAGCGGGTTTTCTTGAGCAGATCCGGATGATCTGCTTTGAGTTCCCGGGCTTCTTCTTTACGAACGGTGTCCACGGAATACATGAGGTGGCGGATCCTTTACTGACGATTGCAAAAATGCCTTGATACCTATAAGAGCGATTGGCACCATGGTCATGATCGCGAAGGCAATCAAATGGTGAAGCTTTAAAGCTTTTTTAATTCTTGGGCCATCAGCAAATCTCCTTTCATAAATCAAGCAATTTGTTGGTGGATATAATAGTTTTGGGAATTGCCGCTCGCACAGTCTTTTTAGGGTCCACAATTTGACTAACCTTAAGATCTACCGCCAGACTCGCCAGAATATAGGCATCATCCCAACTGATTTTCAGGCTTTTTTCGAGCAAAGTCACAACCTGATCAGTTGCTTCTTTAAGAGCGTTGTCCACGCTATCACCAGAAACAATAATCATTGTATGTTCGCGGGTTTCGACGATCGGCCATGAGATTGAAACATTCTTGATCAAATCGATCTTGACGGTCACTTCCGCGTTCATTTCGCAACCGGAAACACAAACCTCGCCGTCGCCCATTACACCGTGACAATCGCCCAAAGCCAAGAGAGCTCCTTTTTGATTGACAGGGAAATAGACGATCGAGCCTTCGGTAATATCACTTGTATCCATATTGCCACCATGTTTCCAGGGCGAACCAGTTGGGAATTCACCTTCCAGGGGAGCCACTCCGATGACACCGACCATGGGCCGAGCCGGAATGCGAAGGCCTCTAAATCTGAAAAACCCTTCTTGAAAACGGATCATACGAGTAGTTGCTTTATGTACTCTTTCGCCTAATGCGCCTTCACCGGGGACTGTTACGCAAAACCCGGCCTGGTCCAAGGCAATATCAAAAATCTTGACTTTCAGAAGATCTCCTCTTTCTGCGCCTTCCACAAAGACGGGACCTGTGGCAGGATTGACCTGTGAGAAGTCAATTTCTGTGCAGAGTGTCGCCTCATCTTGAATCTGGTGACCAAAGCAATCATTACTTTCAAAGAAAACGATTTCCCCAGAATTGATTTTTTCGACAGGTATAATGTCGGGACTGAATTGGTAGATAATCTTCTCTTTAGTAATTCTTTTCATAAAGGATGCCCTTCTTTTAGTAAAAATTAATGTAATTGAGCGTGATTCTACAGCCCATGACCCCGACGCCCCGCTTCAAGGTTATGAATGAAAGATATTACTAAGAACTCGCTTTTTGTGGGAAACAGTATAGGGGAGCTCTCGATGTATGCCAAGAACAAAATGCCCACATGATGTTGTGGCTGATGAAATTCGCTGGTCACTCATGCCTCGGAAGGACCAGCTCATGAGAGATGATTTGTGGATTAATTGCCTCAAAACGTAGGTGACTATGATATAGTATCTCAAAAAATAGAACCGGGAAAAGGCGAAAGAAAAAAAAGGCAAAGCGACAATGCCCAGGCAGGCGAGGTTGAATGTTCCCGGTATTCTTCACCATGTGGGCCCCAGGGGATTTTAACCGGTTCATAGTGCGCATATCAAAGTTATAGGTATTAGGTGAGAAGAAAAGATAAGGAAATCACAGATAAGTCCGTCATCGAATCGATCATCCTCAGATCATCGGTGTGCCGATTAGCCTTGTCGGAGAACGATCATCCCTATATCATTCCGCTTTGTTTCGGGTATGAAGACAATACCCTGTATTTTCACTCCGCCCCTCAAGGCAGAAAATTGGACATTCTCAAAAAGAACAATACGGTTTGCTTTGAATTCGATATCGATCACCGGATCGTGGAGGCCCACGACGCATGCGGATGGAGCATGGACTACCGCAGCGTTATCGGGTTTGGGAAGGCCTCAATCATCAATGATCCTAAGGAAAGGGCAAAGGCCATGAATGCCATCATCCAACACTATACAGGCAAGCCTTTACCATATTCGGAAGCCACATTAAAGAATACGGTGCTCATGAAGGTGGAAATAGAGAGCATCACCGGCAAGGAATCGGGATATTGATGGGCAGATGATAGGCCGTATCCTTCTGACGTCCGGCGCCAGGGATCTCTTGACCCCTTTTCAAATCGAATATCCTGACTATGAGATGAAATTCTCTGGGATGTGCTGGTACAAGAGGCCCTGTGCTTAAACCGGGACGGAACAAGAAATAGTCGGGCTGAAGATGGGCTGCTATTTCTTTTTTAAAAAATCATTGGGCTCAATGCCTGCTTCCTTGAGAATCGCCCTTACTGTGCCCTCCGGGATATCTCCAGGGTGATTGGGGATGGTGGTATAAAGGTCAGTTCGCTTATTATACCAGATTTCATGGCTTCCGGCAGCTTGACGGTCAAAGGAAAAACCAAACTTTTTTAGCCGGTTGACGATTTCGCGGTAGCTAAAACCCGCCAATTTTCCCATGCTATAAACTCACGATCAGCGGGTAATCAAAGGAATCGCCGATTGCTGACAGTTTCAGATTGCCACTTCTCTCCGCCCTTGCTTCCATCAGCTTTCGGGCAACATCCCGGGCAATTTCCAGTGATTCTATCACCGTCCGGCCCTGAGCTACTAAACCGGGAATATCCTCAGAGGTAGCCAAATATACTCCTTCCGGCAGTTTTTCAACATGAATATTGATGATCTTTTCCATGATTTCCCCTATTGGTTTCGACACTAATGCAGCTTAAAATGCACTCCCGTTCTCATCTTATGATTGAGCTTCACAGCTCCTTTCGCTGGCTTTTTTAAAAATTGTAGCATCAATAAGGCCTTGTATGAAGAAAAAAAGAGAATAGTGCCGGTGGGCTCCCCGCTGCTTGCGGAATGCCAAATAAAAGGGTCATAAAATGGTCTGCTCTTAACTCATGTTGATCTCTTCCTTCAATTCCTCCGCCAGGCGTCTGAACACGCGGTCCTTTGCGATCATCGCCTTGGTTCTCTCAAACACACTACGTAACGAGCTATGCGTGGCTGTGCCTCGTTTTGTATTGCGAAATCTCCTCCAGCGGAATGACGGTAATCTTATCATCCGAGAGATAGATCACGGGAGCATATCTAGAGATGATAAGGACCGGGCTAACCTCGGCAATCGCATGAAAAATCTGCTGCCCGCCAAAAGCCCGTCATGTTACACATCCAGCCCCGGCCTTGGCGCTCCTTAAAGGATTCATTCATAATTGTTTTGGGTCAATATTGATAAACTCGTAAAAAGTCATTCTTTCCATTTTTCTGTCATTCCGGCGGAAGCCGGAATCCGTGCGCCTGGAAGCAGACGCGAACAGGGAGGTGAAAGTCCTCCTCCGGGAGATGCCCGCTCCCGGTAGCCGAAGGTAACTGCGTCACCGCGAGGTGGGGTGGAGAGCAACCGGAGGCGAACATGCAGTCCGTAGGATAACGAACACGATTCGGCCGTACGTTGCGACGAGCTTTCGGATTCAAGGCGAAGTCCAGACCTGGGGATGACGGGAGGAACCCCATAGAAACGTCCAACAGGAAGCCTGTCACGCTGGGCGGGCAGCAGAGAAGCGATGGCAGGGCGCGTCAGGTGTTTGGTGACGGAATGCAAGGAAGCTTGCGTCATGTGAACCAGGGAGACCTGTCCGTTATAAGGCCGGCGTTCATTCTGCACAGTCAGACGAAGAACCGGGCGGGCAGGAGTCAGAGCATCCATAGGAGCTGGGAAGGGGGGTAATGCCCCTGGAGCAAAGGGATGCAGGAAGGTGGATGCGTGAAGGCCACAGCGGATGAACACAGACCTGCGGCAGTGTCCATAAGGACTAGGCAAGCAGGAGACACCTGCCCTGAGCGATGGGATTGGGTAGAACGCACGGTGTGGACACAGCGCATGCTGGAGGCCCTGGAGAACAGGGTGAAAGGAGCTGTTTGGTTCCGCCTGATCGACCATATGAGCTGGCCTAACAAGTACTTTCGGGACCTTGGGTATTTCAGGCTTTATGATGTCCATCGGTCCTTCCTTTAGTCCTCATGAGGTTAACCACCGACCGGAGAGCCGGATGCGGGAGATCCGCCAGTCCGGTTCGGAGGGAGGGGCGATGCAAACCAATGCATCGTTCCTACCCCTATAGTAAATTCAATAGGTTCTGGATGCCGGATCAAGTCCGGCATGACGATTAAAGGACTTTTTACGAAACCATCAATATTGTTTCCTCTAGATGATCTGACCGGCCCAGAGCATTTCACAGAAGCGTTGCCATGGCAGGACCGTGATATTGAAATCCAGCTTTCTGGCTAGTGGCTCCCTTGAGACGATAAACGATTTTTTGCATTTTTTCTCTTCAAGAAAGAGATGAATACCTTTTGGTCGGTCTCCGACGTTTTCAGAGGATTTGATTTCGACAACAGCGCCAACATCCTCCAGGATGAGATCGACTTCCGCCCCGCTTGCCGTTCTCCAGAAGGTGATGGGGGACTCGATGTTGCTATACAGGAACCAAGCCACTACTGTCCTGGCGCGCTAATCAAAGATAGCACAGAGCCTGCTCGGCAACTCGTAAGAAGTTATGAAGCGGACCTTAATGCCTTCAACTTGAAGCTCCGCTTCCAAGGCCATATTTACGACGGTGAAACTCTTTGGTTTGTAAGCTTCCAAAAAGCTCCAGGCCGACCTGGTCAATCTTGGTTGGGTCATAGAAGAGGATTTCACCTCAAAAGCGTGCAATTCCGCCGCGTGCTCAACGACAAAATCCACTTCCGCTCCAGCCTTACTTCGCCAGAATTCCAAAGAGCTTCTCAGTGGCAAAGCTTTGAAGATTTCAGTGAAAACCCAGTTCTCAAGGAGCTGTCCAATATCGGGTCTTAGCTCCAACTGGCTGTTAAGTTGATTCAACAATTGATTTCGTATGCCATTATCGATGAAGTATACCTTCGGAGCGCCGGTAATCTCCCGCCGTTTTCCGCCAGCGAAGGGCCTGGTTCTTTTTAGCACATGACTCTGCTCCAAGATATCGATGTAGGAAGCGATGGTGCCCACGTCGACATTGCAGATGGATGCCAGTTCGGAGAGATTTACAAGGTTACCGATTTGCCCAGCCAACAGCGTCAGTAATCTTCTGAAGGCATCAATGCGCTTGATTCTAAACAAATCAGATGCGTCCCGCAAGACAAGGGACTCGACTAGCTCGTTTAGTAACATCGATTTTTTTTCTCTTTCGGTTGCGAGATAAACCGCGGGGAAACTTCCCATAACGAGCTGATGAGAAAAGATTTGCTCAGAAACATGCCTTTCTTCTACGGGGTTGCGGGGATTGGCATATCCGAGCAGTTCTTTCAAGCTGAAGGGCAAAAGACGTCTCCGGATTGCCCTGCCTGCCAGCGATTCCCTTGTCCTGCTTCTAAGATGAAATGAAGATGACCCAGTAACCCATATGGGCAGGTTCAGTTTGGCGTCCACGAGAGCCTTTACAAAGAGAGCGGCTTCATCTATGTGCTGGATCTCGTCGATGAAAAGGGTTGCTATGAACGGGTATTGCTCTCGCACGAGATGGACGAAATCTATGGGTTGGGCACCCATAGTTCTGAGCAGAGGCTCCTCCATGTTCAGGAAAAGGATATTTGGTGAGAACGATTGCACTTCATGCCACACGAGAGTAGACTTCCCTGACTGTCGTGGCCCCACGATCAATAAGGCCCGATCAGATTTCACGGCGGCCTTTTCCATTTCACGGTGTACGTATCCCTTTGGTAGAAAGCCATGAATAAGTTCCTTCGCTCTTTCGGGTTTTATCAGCCATGGATTAAACTGCTTGATCCGATTTTGTAACTCCAAGGCTAGCATAGAACCATACTCCGAAACGTATTTTGTCCCTTCAAGGAATATATTCTCTATTATCAAGGTTTATATTATTGGGTAGTGTCACCTAATTATTGTTAACTCATTGGGTATGCCAATATTTCGCC
>CAZBOB010000201.1:0-6165 GCA_964492995.1 uncultured Desulfobacteraceae bacterium
TACCGTCATAGACAATCTCCGACATCTGATAGGATTGCAGATCGCGGTACCCGCCATGGGGTGGGATGACATGCAGTGATCCGTTGTCTTCAGGTTGTGTCATCACGTCCTCCTGATATTGCAGGTGGGCAAGTCTATATTTTTTCTTCTATGGTAACACCAGTAGGAACCCGTTTTTTTTCTATGATGACCTCATAATCTGAAAATGCACGGGCTGGCTTAGAAACATCGGTGATTCGCTTGACCTTTACCAGATCAAACAGCTTGTAAGCCGGCGCATTGCCCAAGGCTGAATCGTGTTTAAATACAATCAGCTTTTGTGCCGACATTAAACCACGTGCTGCAGACCGGTCGTGCTCAAACATTTGCATCAATGCTGTCCAAAGCAAAGTGAGGTCACCTTCGGTGAAGTCAGTTTGTGTTGCCAGTTGTTGGGAAACAAATCCATGCGCACGATAGAGTCCATAGGGAACCGTATGTTTTCTTCCAAACTGTCCTGACCCTGCCTTTTCTCCTTCATCGGTTTCCACAGCTTCTTTTTGTGTATCCGAGACATTTGTTAAAGCGACACGGGTTATGGAGTGCTCAAGTATCACAATCGGATCAACCGAGCGTGCAAAGGTCATCTGCACAGGCCCCCGGACTTGACCACAATTCCAGTGTGGCGTTTTCGCTTTAGGATCAATCAAATCTTTATACTTTTCTTTATCCTCCCCCTCAATCTTTCCTGTTGACATCACTGCACCAAAGGCTCGTACATCAAAAAAGTTCCTGCACATCCATTGACGCGCTTTGTCATTGACTTGCCCTCCAGCCTTCACCTCTTCGTCTTTTAACGCCAAATAGGCCTTTCGCTGTTCATTAGCCAAGATACCACGTTCTTTCACGTAAATGTCATAACCTGGCTTATTCTCCCCACTTTCATTTGTTTTTGCCAGGGTTATATAATTACGGATCTTCCTCTTAATGCACACATCTGTCACAAGGCCATGACCTGTTTCTGGGTCTATGCGTGGCATATTGCCGGCATCGGGGTCGCCATTGGGGTTCCCATTTTCAACATCAAAGAGATACACGAATTCATAGCGATTTTGAATGGCTCTGTTCATGATTGTTCCTCCTCTTTTTCTGGGGGTTTAGCAAAAAATGCCTTCCGTTGATGATAATAGCCGATGGCAAACATACCTTGTTCTTCTAAGTTCAAATGAGCAGGAAATGCCTGGATGTCCTGCATAATTTCTTCGATCATGCTGTCATTCCGCCTGCCGTATTCAGCCTTCTGGATATGGTGTTGCGCCAATCTCAACAGTTGTGGGAATACTGTACGCGGTGTGGCGGATGCTGAACCATAGTAACGGTCTTTAATGGTTGTCTTAACACCTGGAACAGCGTCCTTTTGTGCTTTCTCTAAGACAGCAAAAAGCCGCCCCAGCCTATAAGCAATGTTGTTACACTCCTTATCCAATGACATACTCACCTCCTCTGAAATATTGTTGATACGATATTTTCTGACCAAGCAGGCCTTGATAATTGCCGCCCGCAAGTAGTTGATGGTTTGATCAGCCCTGATCCGGCCAATAACCGCTGTCATAAAGCTTTGTGGATAAGCCGCTCCGGTTAATATCGAGCGCATCACCGCTCCTGCAAGAAGTGGAGCAATGTTTTTCGATTTGCGCTGTACAGCCGTTTCCCTTAAAAGCTGCCACATGGCTGGAAAGTCCGGTTCATTGTCATAATCTTTGATAATAGATAAATCTCGGAAGTGTTGACCGATTTTTGCACTGACATCTCCGACTGTACTAACATGCCAGAAACGAATCGCAAGCCGTGAGGCATTGGGAGATAAACCTAAAATGTAAAATTGAATATCAGGATCACCGATTTCCGACGGCATTTTTCCATCCCTTATTGCCTCCAGAAACAGGCGGATCTTCATTGTGTCCCCGGCATCATCCTCTGGGTTGAGGACCATCCCCATAAATCCTTCAATTGGTGATTTCCGCTCTGTCCAAAAGACCGTTGTCGCATCGCCGATTTGAACCTTCTGACGGCTTTTGGGACGGAGAAGATGGTTAAGAGCTGTTGTATAGGCAAAGGCGATGTCTTCGCTCACCGGGGCATTATAGTTTTGAGTTTTTCCATAAGATTCGAAAGCAGGCAAATTGAAAGAGAGAATTGCAGCACCAGATGTTTGTGCACCTTTGACACCTTTTATCGGCGGATGGAGACGGGAAATGGGGGCTATCTCTCCACTTACCAAGCACGTGGAAAGGACCGAGGAACCTTCTTCCTCGCAGTAATTCGACCATGCCTTTTGAACTTCAGGATGCTCCTGAATGTACTTTAACTCACTATCGAGCTGAAAGACCACATTTAACCCTGCCAGTTCATCCCAGTGTTCCAACTCGGAGGCTTCCTCTGGATTCCATGCATCCAGGAAACTCAACACCGCAACCATCCCACTGTCATTTAAGGTATCACCAATAGCATGATGAAGTCTTTTGAATTCTTCGAAGCATTGTAAAGAACGTTTGGGATTTTTCTTATTATCGCTTCCCAATACATATGCAGTATTATCCCACATAAAATTGGGGGCAATATCTACCGATCTTTTTTTTCTGAGTACGGGAACAGTAAGTGGAATTGGAACAGGTTTATTTTTGGGCTTCTCTCTCAAATCTCTGACTTTAACGAGACATCCATTACGATCAAGAACCAAGGCAAAGTGGATATTTTGCTTCCCAAATCCCTTTAAGGGAATATCTGCTTCCGCATAATCTTTCAGTCTTTCGTAATAACTGTTTAATGCCTGTAAAATCACGCCCTCACCTCCTTTCCATGAAAAGGCGGTACATCGATCACACCGTCGCGCATTACAGCCCGAAAAAACTTTGCCTCCATATTGTTTTCAAAATCAATGTCATGGAGCATCCAACCCAAATCCCGCTCGCCAGTGAGTAATGACCGCGGGATTTCCTCCGGGATCAACTCAAAAAAAGCAGGAAACTCCCGGCAACCTAGATAGGGATGATGAAAACACTGACCTTTTGCAGCGCGTCGCTCGAACATGTCTTTATGTTTAGCCGCGTTGTTGTCTTCGCTCCCCTTGAATTCAAAATGCGCCTCGATTACATAGGCAACGTCGCGCAGAACCAAAGCTGCCCGTTGCTGGCGATTTGTTAATTTTCCTTCTTTATCCACTTCGTCAATAAAAATCTCGACTGGTGTGGATCCATTTTTCATTGCCTTTTTGACAGTACCCAAAGGCACCTTCCCCCCCAACTCATTACGCCGGATGTTGTCAAAACGGATCGGGTTAAGAACATGGATACGATCTATCACCCATACAATAGCGGGCTTCCAATAAATCGCCTCCAAAATGCCGCGTGCAGCCGATGGAGTGATTACGTCGTAACTTACCCGTTCAACTTTCATCTCCGGGCGGGTAAAACAGGCATAATTACCCCAGACCTTGAGGTTTATACCATAAGACATATCTCCCTCCTTTCTTTGCCTTTGTTATTGCGATTAAACGATTAAACTTTCAACCTCATGAAACGAGGGATCCTCAGGACAAAGCCCCAAATCATCACGGTACAGATCCATGTTAATTAAAATGCAATACTGCTCTTGCAGACGCTCGACACTGCCGACATATTCAAGATTCCTCAACACCTTTGATGGTACTTGAACTGTAAAGCGCTGAGCCTTTCGGGCAAACGCTGCGGGGTGCTCTGAATAACGCAATCCTTGAATAATACCTTCCGCCTCTTTATTCCAGGGAATGATAATCGGCTCCATGTCATCTTTGATGATCTTGTATTTCTGATCTATGACTCGGAAAGGAAAATCTCCACTCTTGGCTCCTTCGGAAAGATCGGCCAGGATTTGATACTCATCAAGTTTTTCCCCTTTCAGCCAGTATAGTGTCTGGAAATATTCACGAACCGCCGCGAGAGATAAAGGGTCTTCATGATGTCTCATAACCGATTCCCCTATTTCAGCGGTCTGCCGAAAATATCCAGGAGGTAAACCGTCTTCCGGGGTAAAAACAAAAAACTCACCGTGCCCGGGCGATCTCCCTTCACGGTTACACCTGCCCGCAGCCTGTGCAACAGAATCAATACCTGCCGCGGAACGAAAAACTACTGGAAAATCAATATCCACGCCAGCCTCAACCAATTGCGTGCTGATAACCCGGCAGGTCTCACCATCTAGAAGCGCTGCCCGTATTCGCTTGAGAGCCTCCATCCGATGGGCTGGGCACATGAGTGCGCTTAAATGATAGCACCCTCCGACTCCTCGAAGCCGTTCATAAATCAGCCGAGCATGTTTACGGGTGTTTACAACGCATAAAACCTGAGTGTATGCTTTTAGACTTTCCGCGAGTTCATCATCAGGAACCGTATGCAGTTGTTGGGCGTGCACCCGCTTGAAAGTTTGATAAAGTTCAACGGGATTAGGAATAATTTCCCGAACTCCGTCAAGGCCGTCTCGAAAGCTTTCTGTAGTTGACAATGCTGGTTGAGTGGCGGTGCATAAGACAATGGTCGTGCGATACGCAAAATAAAGTTCCCGCAAAGCTTCGAGAGACGGCTTCAGTAAGGGGGCCGGGAGCATCTGGGCTTCATCTAGGATTACCACACTGCCAGCAATCCGATGAATTTTCCGGCACACTGATGACCTGCTACTAAATAAGGACTCGAAAAATTGGACATTTGTGGTTACGACAAGCGAGGCGTCCCAGTTCTCTGCCGCCAGTCGGGAAAGGTGATCTTCCTCTTTCGGTTCATAGTTGCTGTGATGTTCCAGGACAGCATTCTCCCCCATAATAGACCGGAATACTTCTGCATTCTGTTCTATGATGGTTGTGTAAGGAATCGCATAGATGACTCTTTGCAGGTGATATTTAATGGCGTGTTTTAAGGCAAAGGCAAGAGAGGAGAGAGTTTTCCCCCCACCTGTAGGCACTGTTAAGGAGAACAATCCTGGTGTCCATTCCGCAGCATCAAGGCAGTTTTTAAGAATTGCTGACCGATTAGTATTAACGGTGGTCTGAGGCACTTTGGCCACCAACCGATCAAGGGCTGATGTTAGTTTCTCGTTTAGGTTCTCTAATGATGGATATCCTTTTCGCCATGATGATTTTTCTGGGTTCATGAAAGCTTCGGTATCCAGAAAATCAGCATCCACCAGACAGGAGAAAATCATGCGGGCAAAAAGTGAAAGCTGGAACCAAAAGCGTTTTTTGTCAAGATCAAATGGTAAATTGCAAGCTTGTCTTAAATTGAGAATCCAACTTGGGCAAGCTGAATAGTCAGGGATATTTTTCTTAAGCCTTGCAGTAAGACATGAATTATCATTGCTTTTCCCATCTGGAAGACCGGCATGATGACCCGCAATAGCATATGCAAGCAATTTCCCCTTATCGCTTAAAAGGCGAGAAGCATTTTGTGCCCCTGCGGTGGAATGATCAGGACGTCTCGTTTTCGTTTCAATATGGGCATCGGTATCTTGAGCATCAACAAGTCTTTCTTGAAACTCTTTTGAATACTTCCCCAGATCATGCCAGATCCCTGCCAGATAAGCCCAATCTCCGGCTCCAAAGTCCTCTGCGAAACGTCTGGCTAATTCGGCTACATTTTTAAGGTGTTCCTCGAGTAGCTGCCACTCTGAAGGAGGTCGCCCTTCCAGGCTGTGTGCATAGTACTTGCGGCTCATTTCCCGATTTCAAGGCTCCTTTGATTTGGCGATCTTTTACTCTTTGGTTTTTGCCTCGTATACTCAGCGGCTTGAACCAATTTTTTTCTTAACAATCCTGCCGTTACGTGCCGATTATTCCGGCCTCTGGATGCACGTAATGCGAAGGATACTGAATTTCAAGATCCGTGACAGTTTATGAGAGTGAGTAGCTTATTGAGCAGGAAACCGATATAGGCGCTTCGAGCTTTGCTGGATGAAGAGAGATGGAATCCTGGTTTCATTTGAGCTGTAAGGTAGATTACATTAGCAATGGATGAGGTCTTTCTACTATACTATTACAGTATTAACAAGCATAAATAATTATGCGGCAAAACTTCTCTTAAAATCCAGTTTTAACCATTGACCATGGTCTCTTGATTGCCTATATCTCTATAATCGGGGTGCGGTATGGATGAGCTTGAG
>CAZBOB010000202.1:0-6126 GCA_964492995.1 uncultured Desulfobacteraceae bacterium
ATCAGAAAACGCCAATCTAATTGCGCCTAACTTTGCATCTTACTGCGGGGTTCGTAGAGATGAGATGCGCATAAAAGCGCGAGCGATTCCCTTGTTGAGCTCTATCGACTGCTTATACCTGAATTAGCAGGAGACTAACATTTTTTAAACCCATAGAAGAAAGCTCGATAATAAATTGATTTTGTGGTGTGGCTCCCTCACACTTCTTTTTTTATTATTTTTTAACATACAAGCGGTTTAGTTCATTTCTGGCAGATCCGAGCTTGGCTCTGATTGCATAGAGCTGTAATAAAAATGCACATATCATGTACTCAAATATCGTGCGTTATCGTTTTTCAATAAAGGCAGATCCTTTTTTTGCAGTTTATTCTTTTTGTTTTGTTGATATATGCAACAGTTATGAATTAATTACAAGCTAGGCTGGAAGTCAGAGATGGAAAATTTCATGACCAGATTGTAGTGGCTGTCTTTTAGATCGGATCACCGGGAGGAAATAATGAATCAAGAGATATATGATGTTGTCATTTTAGGCACTGGACCTGCAGGACTTCAGGCGGCAATCCATGCTGCCCGAGCTAAGGTATCGGTACTGGTGATGGGTCGGGAGCACAAATCGAGTCTTTATAAAGCACATGTCGAAAATTATTGCTGTATTACTGGAATCTCTGGTCAGGAGCTGCTCCAGCAGGGCGTGAAGCAAGCCTCTGATTCTGGGGCACATTTTCTTCATGAGGATGTCATTAAGACATTACAGAAAGACGATTTGTTTATCATTTTGACTGAGAGTGATCGGACCGTAAAAACTCGAACCCTTATAATGGCCATGGGAATCTCTCGCAACCGTTTGGGTGTTCCAGGTGAAAAAGAACTGCTTGGAAAAGGTGTGAGCTATTGTGTGGATTGCGATGCAACCTTTTACAAGGGGGGCAAAGTGGCCGTTGTAGGGAATGAGTCGGCAGCAGTTGCCGGTGCCTTAACTTTGCTCTTTTACGCTAAAGAAGTCCATCTTATAGCGGAGCATTTGCAGGTTTCCGATCGCCTTGATTATCAAATTCGAGAATCTAATGCTAATATACACTTAGGATGCAGGGTCAAAGAAATAGTCGGTCAAGAAAATGTTGAGGGCTTGATATTGGATAACGAAAATAGGTTGAATGTGGATGGTGTCTTTATAGAAATAGGGGCAAAAGGAGCAGTCGAACTAGCTGCTTCTTTAGGCGTTGCGCTTGACGATGAAAAATTTCGATACATTGTCACAGATAAGCAGCAGCAGACAAATGTTACAGGCATCTATGCTGCCGGAGATATTTGCGGCCCACCGTGGCAGATGGCCAAGGCTGTAGGTGAAGGTTGTGTAGCAGGGCTTTCTGCAGCTAAGTATGCTAAGAAGTTGCGATAAGCAACTATAAATGCCAGCCACTTTCACTGTTTTTCACATTTTAATGGCCTTGTAGACCCCAAAGCAATCAGATCACCGCACCCATTTTTGCGATATCTGCCTTCGAGGTTGAAAAATTGAATACATAAAATCTTTAAGACTACGCTTTAAAATCTTCAACCCAAAACCTATGTGATTTCTGCTATTAAAACGGAAATCCGACCAAAGATATCTTGTGTCCCAAAGATATATCTGAAAAAAAAATCAAACCTGTGATACTTAATGGATATATGAATAGTTTCAGCTTTTACAGTTTTTATTCAATACGATGAGTTTCTCAGAGAAGAATTATTTCGGATTAACCCATACTGCAGAACCCAAATAATATACATTTCCGAACCCTAATTTTGCTTTAACCCCACTCTTACGTCTGTTCTAATTTTTCCCCATAAAAAAACATTTTTTATTTCATGGTACGACGGAACTTATTGAGACAATACCGACAAAATTACTGTGTGCGCGGAACATAATCCAAAAGAGGTATCTCCCCATGGAACCAAAACTTCCAAAAATGCGCACAGAATACATGACCAACCTGTATCTATCCGTTCACGAAAACCTTGAAAAATTCCTGAGCAAATTCAGGCAAATTCTCAAAGACAATTATCAAAAAATCATCGTTGCAGGCGAAGAACGATATTCATGTGGCCAGGAGCACACAAGATTAAATCCAAATTGGGAACCTTTTCAGCACCTGGAACGTTACTGCCTGGAGCAAGGGCTGGATGATTTTGAGGTCAGGGATTTTTTAAAGGAATATTTGCAGCGAGAGATTATATGTGAATGCGATATTTTGTGTGATCCGCGAGAATTTAGGAAACGGGATCTGGAGCGAATGTTTGGTTTGGATTTTGAAGGTTATGAATTGGTGGATTGAAAGTCGGAATGTGGTTTTCAAACTTTCACCAAGTCAAATCAAAAACTTTATAATGTGTATCCGTCATCTTGGAATCGAGCCTGCCGCTTCAATAGTAAACTGATCCAGATTATCGGGAAGATTCGAAAATACAATCATAAACGGAAGCTCTTTTCCAGGTTCAACCTTCAAATTAGAGTTATTGTCGCCGAAACGATTTAATAGTCGTTTCTTTATTGCTTCAAACTCCATATTGGAAAGTTCAACATCCGACAATACGTTCCCACAAAAAACCTTTTCCGCTTTCGAGAGCTTTTTATTTTTTGTAAATAACTTGCCAATGATGCTGATGAAATGCCGGGTATCTGGATATTCATTTTTAACTCGGCCGGTTATCAAAAAAAGTTTGCCTGCTTTAACATTTTGAACAAATTTGCTGTTAATATCAAATAAGTCTATTTTGAGGTTGCCCGCTGGATCAGAGAATTTGGATTTTAAACGGATATCCAGGGTCTTGTCCTGTCCGACAGTCAATGACACCCACATCTTTTGCGTCTCATAGCCATCGGCTGAAATCTCCACGTGATAGCGTCCGGCATCCAGCGCCATCCCTTGATAAAACGCCGGGCTGATGTTCAGTATTCTCACCCTTGCGTTATCCGGTTGTGTGTCCACATACAGACGGCCCTTTAAAGGCGCTTTTGGATCCAAGATCACATATAAATCCCTGGTTCTTTCTTTTTCAAACCGAACTTTCCTTGTATAAGATTCATACCCGTCTTTTTCCACTTGAATCTGATGATCACCAGGAACAACTTCGACATTAAACAAACTGGTCGATCCAACATATCGACCATCCATTAAAACCCTGGCACTGGACACGTTGGATTCAATTGATAGGTAAGCTTTTGATGGCTTTGGGGATCGTTTTTCGACAATTGCACTGTTTGATGCGACAAACACAAATTCTCCTCCCTGGTCTCCTGTATTTCGAATGGGTCGACACAAGGGCGTTTGTTCTGAATTGTTGCTCACAATCGGTGCTATGCGCGTGTATATCTCCTGTGTTGAAATATATGGTTTTTCGTTCTTTCTTAATTCTTTAAGCAATTGATAAGCAAACACACTATGATTGCCAGTGCCTCGATCGGACACCGGCGTTTTATTGCCGGAAGTCATCCCCCAGCGGCTTTTTTCGTTATACAAGTTGAGATAGTATTTGTCGTCGATGACTTGGGGCAAGGCACGTGCCTGACCAAACAGCGTGCCGGAATAGCAGGAATCAGAGATAAGCAGAACATGACGGGCTTTCATGCTGCGTATGTATGTTTGGATCAGAAAATTGTTCAGATACGTTACAGGATCTCCCCCCTCGGCATCTGAAGGTATCCACCAGCCATCATTAGTTAGACGATCAAGATCACCATGTCCGGCATAATATATGAGAATGTTGTCATCCGGTGTTGTTGATGATGCCAAATTTCGTAATGCTTGGTAAATGGCTTTTCTTGTGGCTTTATGATCCAAAAGAAGCTTGACTTTGAAACCGTATCGCTCCCGAAGAAGTTTAGCCATAGCAGTGGTATCATTAACGGCAGTTTCAAGATCCGGAATTTTTGGATCATTATAATCATTAATCCCAATGAGCAACGCACGGTATGAACCTAGTTTTCCACTCTGATGGCTCAGATCACCGATAACTGAAATGCCTCTGGAAGCGGCATTAGCGGTTAAGAGAAGGAAGCAGAAAAATATGGTTATCAAAAACAGAGATACTATTACCAGCTTACTTCTGTTGATATCCATCTCTATCTCCATCGGTTATTGAGGGTGTGTGAGGAATGTATTTCAATTTAGGAAATTTATAAAATAATTTCGATTGCTTGTCAATAAAAGGGATAAAATATCATTTTTTCTGAATAAAGATTTTAGATAGGGTTTTTGGTTTCTTGGAAGATACTTGATATTTATAATTAAACATATTTTATTAAAAAGCTGCAGGCTAGGAAGATCCATTGATCAAAGATCTGCAGATCCGAAATAATATGTATTTCCGTTCCGGTTTTCTGTCTCGGAACCCCTCTTCTGCCAGCACCAAAATTTTGGTTTTGAAAAAGGTAAATGAGGATAAGCATCTCCAGCGCCCGCTCATTTGTGAATGCAATATCTTGATCGAAAAGTCGGGAGGGTTGCTAAAAAGGTAATTCCCGGCTGCGGAGACATTAGAAGATTTATGCTGGTAGGCTGGTTGATGTATTCTTAAGATATCGTTTTCGTATCATAAAAGGTAACTGTCTGAAGTTAAAAAGGATATATTGCAAATCGTACAACTATTTCGCCATGTCTGTAGATCCTACATATAGTGGTAGCCCAAAAAATAAAAAGCATGGGTTTAAAATGACAATCCACGCTTTTTATTCGATTGGCCAAAGTGAGTAATGACAGCCGTATTGTACAGGTGTAAAATGTTTTTCTCAGTCCTCAAAAGCCCAAATATTAAAGATCGCTAATTGTATCTTCAATTTTCTCTATGGCCCTGTTTAATGTTCTATCTTTGCATTTATTATAGTCGACACGAGGGAAAAAACTTTCAGCAAATAAGGCCTCTCTATATTTCAAGTCATATTTCTTAAATAATTTCTTCAGATCATAAAGAGAATTAGAGATACTTGTTGGGATTATAATATTACGATTAATTTTTTTACTAAATTTTTTTTTATATTCGAGATCAATTATTCTCTTGATTATTTGTTTGCATTGCCAATAGAAAGATTCTATCATGGGATTAAAAAATATATATTTCAGTTTGGCCTTATCAACTAATTCATCAAGTTTTCCCTCAATTGTATCTTTTCGCGCTGTAACGCACTTCAATTTTTTTTCAACATCACATATAATAAATATATTATTCGATGAGGATCTTTCAATCATATAGTATATTTCATTAATTTGGTGAGGAATTTTATCAACCGACCCGCAGTTCTCACAGTAAGCAATATTATGGGTTGTTTTATTGATATCTTTTCTAATAAACTGAGACAAATCTTTTTCGATCAAAATCTTATCATAAAATTTCTTTCGAATTAGGTTTGTAATAAAAAAGTCTTCAGCATCACCTTCTAAAAAAAACCACAACTTTTTCATTTACTTAACTCTGTATAATTTTGAGTTACTAATATGTTTTGTATAAAATTCCCAGTGCTTAAATTTAAATAACTCAAGATCAAAATCCAAATTTTTTTCTAAATATTTGGGAGATAAGTAATTTATTTTATATCCCTTTCTTCGTGCCACAATCCAGTTTTTAGGATTAACAAAATCGCAAACAAGGGGAGAATGACTTGACATAATAATTTGAGAATCTTCAGAATAATCTTTAAAGTAATTTACGGCATATTTTAAGGTTTTAAAATCAAGGCCATTTTCTATTTCATCAATTAGAATTATCGATGGCAGTTTAATCTTATTATCGATAATGAATGGTACTTTAGTAGACATAAATAAATGTAACATTCGATAAATCCCATCTGACCAATTAGTTTGTATTATTTCTTTAGAAATATTATTCTCTTTTAAGCTTAACAACCAATTTCGTCCTCCTTGGAATTTCTGTTCAACAAAGTGTATTTTTTCAATATAAGAAAAGCATTGTTTAAGTTCATTAATTACCTCGTTGAAAATATCAGGATATAATTCAGACCAATTGTATAAAACAGATGCTATATTTTGGCCCCTCGCATCCGGCACAATTGGCTTGGTACCTAGTACTGGAAAAATAAGATCCTTAGTTTTATCAGCTGATACAGAAACAAATCTTTGAAAAAACTCTTTT
>CAZBOB010000203.1:0-6058 GCA_964492995.1 uncultured Desulfobacteraceae bacterium
TAAACACCCATTAATAAAAGGCAAACTGCGCTAACTGCGGGGTTTGTTGGTTATGTGTTAACGCTGAAGAAAATGACCGAAACAATGCGAAAATCAATATATCAGCTGAAATTTCTGGAGAGTACAGAAAACCTTAAGTCAATCCTTTCGATGAACTCAGGTCGGTCAGTTTCACATAGACTGTGCAGCAATATTGTGGTCTGTTTAGAGCAAGGAAGGTCGTTCTTCGAAATTGCTGGACAAAGTCCCTTAGAGATCAGGCCTCTAATAGTGTTTTACGGAATGATGGGTTTTGCAAGGGCGGTTACTATGGCCAGAACACTAAAGAATATTGAGACATTACCACAAAGACATGGTCTTCAAGATGTTTCTCCCAAAGTGGCAACTTTAGACTCACTTGTTTTGAAAGTTACCGCCAGTGGAACGTTCGATGCCATGAACGACTCCGTGGTGAATCTTGAGAAATTCATTGTACATATAGGTTCGGAGGTCAGTTACGTAAGAAGTTCTACGGCCCAGTCTCAGACATTTCACAATAGCACTTTTACGCTTAGGGATATCTTGTCAAGAATATACAGCATTCGAGAACAC
The DNA here is from genome assembly GCA_964492995.1 of uncultured Desulfobacteraceae bacterium. GTDB lineage: Bacteria > Desulfobacterota > Desulfobacteria > Desulfobacterales > UBA11574 > S5133MH16. The sequence goes on from CAZBOB010000203.1 coordinate 592, forward strand.
TATCTTGACACATTTAATGAAAATGCCAAGGTTGTTGGATGTAGCCATTTTTCAGGCAGTATTGTCGAATCGCATAAATTCTTGTCATTTGATGTTTTTACTGAAGGAGTCTTTAAATCGAAGGAAGACCTATTCCGAGTAGTCCGTGACTTGAGAGGTAGATTTGCCTTTTTGAAAAATTGGGGTTTTGAACGTGCCAGTTGGGCAGGTGGTTTCACCTCTATAAAGTTCACAAACAAGAAATATGCAGGCAAAAACCCCGTTGATAGTTCTGACGTTATGCCGGAAGTGATAAGTGAGAATTCATTTGGGTATACAGCACAGCACTACGGTACGCCGGTTTATGATGATGACATTCTTTCTAAAACCCACCCTATTGCTGGAGGCATATCTGGTAATATGGACACGCACATTATTGAATCTTTTAACGGAATATTCCTATCAGAATTAGCCTTATTCTATATGGGCATGTTTTTGCTGAGTTCGTTGGTACGGTATCGACCTGATATTTGGTCTAACGCATTGTCTAGGAGAGCTGTTTCAAATAATCCTGTCGATGATAAGGCGCTGTCTCTCATTGAGCATTTTATTGAGATCAGTTTATCTATCTTTCCTCAACACGTAGTTGCTATTCTTAAAGAGCCATTTTCATAAGGAGCACATAACAAGCGAGATGGAGCTGACATGAAAAGCTAGGCGGTTTACGTGAAATTTTGGGGTTTTCAAAGTATGGTGGCCTGCAGCTCATCTCGGGGCGTTGGTTGCATCATAGAGCAAATAAAATTTTGGGTATTGACTTTCAAAGGAAATGTAATTACAATGTATTAACATTTCTTGCAATGGAGGTCAAATATGAGAGCACGAATAGTAAAGATCGGAAATTCCCAAGGGATACGGATTCCAAAACCTCTGCTCGAACAAACGGGAATCATGGATGATGTTGAGTTAGAGGTGGAGCAAAATCAGATAATTATCCGACCTGTATCAAACCCAAGGGACGGATGGGATGATGCTTTTAAGGCTATGGCTGATGGGGGTGATGATATAATTATAGATGAGGCTGAAAATATTTCACATTCTTGGGATGAGGACGAATGGCAATGGTAGCAAATCGATTTGATGTATATTTGACAAATCTTGACCCTACAGTTGGTTCAGAAATCCAAAAATCCAGACCGTGTTTGGTTATTTCACCTGATGAGATGAACAAGCACATCCGCACCGTAATAGTTGCCCCGATGACCACAGCCGGGAAAGATTATCCCACCCGAGTCTCATGCACATTCAAAAGGAAAAAAGGACAAATTGTCTTAGACCAGATACGAACTATCGACAAAACACGGCTCGTAAAAAAGCTCGGTACTATCGATCCGGAAACACAATTAAAAGTTATTACCACCCTACAACGCCTATTTTCATTTTAACACTGCCCAACAGGTTGGAGTAGATGGTGGGAAACAGTGGCGCTCGTAGGCAAACATTATTTTAGGAGTTTTTTTGCTCCTCTGTATCAACCGAGTTGGTCAGACGGGAAGAAGCTGGCTGGTTTATCGTTAAAAGCCCTGGAAAACAACGGGGTCAGGGTATAGAAACCGTCATCGTGTTGAAACCTTCGGATAACTCCGCCAGATTTTTACCACTCACTTCTATACCCAGTCCCGGACCATTCAAAGGATCGGCTTCACCCCCCGGACCCATTGACACATCTTCGACGGTAACGTTTTTTTCCAGCAAAAATTCATCATATGAACCGTCACAGTATACGGCATCACTGCAAAGAAGGCATAAAATCCTGCCGGCGGCCGAAAGAATGCCGGACTCACCCAAATGGCATCCGATCTGGAAAGAAATTCCGTTGCGCCTTAAATACTCGATAATCTTCAATGAATTTCTGAACCCTCCGCATTTGGACAATCTAACGTTTATCATCTTATAGAAGCCCTCTTGGGCAATCTTTTTCATATCATCCAAAGAGCATGCCGACTCATCGGCCATCAGGATCACACCGGCTTTTTGCATAAGGCCGGCAAAATCGGCGGTTTCCGGGTCGTTTGGCCTCATAGGCTGTTCAATCACTTTAATCCCGTATTTGACCGGGAAGGGTGTCAAATCTTGAATAGTGAATTAAAACTATTTTGACTATAATATCAGCATGTTATTGTCTCAACAAAACCTTGATTTGTGGTTATATACAGCATGATGATGATAAGATTTCTCAGTCCCATAGATGAATCTGGCTGTTCACTGAAATGGCAAATTAAGCGGTTATATTGGTCAGGCGCAAGGAACTGCGGGGTTTGTTGGTTATAATCCTATATGATTTGATGTTGCAATTCCCTTGAACTTCATAGAGTATGGTGCTATAGCTAATTTATGGAATTTACGAAACATTTTAACCAGATGCTCGAAGAAAGGACTATTTATCGAGAATGGGTTGAGAAGGCCTTACAATCCCCAGATAATATTGAGGATCATGAAGATGGTACCCGGCATTTTATCAAGCAGTTTCCTGAATACGAAAACCGTTGGCTTCGAGTTGTGATTAATGTGAGGACAAAACCTAATCGAGCTATACCTGCCTTCTTTGACAGGCGTTTAAGGAAAACCAAGGTATGAGAATTAGAGTTGACAAAGAAAATGACAGCCTTTATTTCCGTCTTGATGAAAGCCGGATAGTCGAATCGGAAGAGGTCCAGCCCGGCGTTATACTTGACTTCGATGAAAACGATCAAGTTGTTGGTGTTGAATTTTTGCGTATTTCATCGAGGGCTTCCCAAAAAGAGCTATCCTCTATCCAGTTCCAGACAGCGTAAAAACCTTTTTTTATCTGGCGGAAACGGCTTATAATCGGGTAGCTGAGGGTTTTTCTCCCTCAGCCCCCACAACAACCCAGCATGCGGATCTCCTTCGGCAGGCTCAGGACAAGCTCACTTAGGCGTTTCACAAAGCTTATCGGGCTGTGGCCGGATAGTGAATCCGCCTGAGGCGGATAAATGTCCACCCACAGTTCTTTAATGGATATCAGGGATATGCTGTCAAATCTTGAATAGTGAATAAAAACAATTTATAGTATAATATCAGCTAGTTATTGTCTCAACAAAACCTTTATTTGTGCTTATATGCAACATGATTATGATAAGATTTTTCAGTCCCATAGATGATGAATCTTGCTTTTTACTGAAATGGCAAATTAAGCGGTTGTATTGGTCAGGTGTGAGGAACTGAGGGACTGTTTTTTCAATTTTTGGATACGGTATCTTGAGGGCAATATTTTTCGGTGTGTGCCGATGAAGCGTCAAAAAATGGTAAAATTGCCTTAGGGCCCAGACCCGGGATTTTGTGACATGAATAGAGGGAGCATTGAAGTCGGCTGTAAAATCGATTAGATGCCGATAGCGAATATTTTTAGCAGACCGAATTTTTTGTATTTTTAGAAAGTTTGCTAATTCGTTGAGCCTGATGGTTAAAGCCCGGATGGAACGCGCCGAGAAATCGGCCAACTCACAGTATGCAAGAAACTGGCTGCAATACCGATGGAGCATGATGCCACCTTCCTTTTGTGATCATGCTCCATCATGAAACACCCATTAATAAAAGGCAAATTGCGCTAACTGCGGGGTTTGTTGGTTAGGTGGCATCTTTAGGATAGACGCAGACGCATCTTTGCATTACCGAAGAGGACTTTGTGCCAAGCTATGAACACAAAAAGATAATCGAGGAGATAAAAAGCCTCGATGAACTGCCTCCCGACCGTGACAATTTCGCCACCTGGATTAAGGCTGGAGCGCACCTTGAGTTCCTACGCCGGAACGCTCGCTCCGACGAACTCGTGATCTACGGAAGCGGCGACTACAGTTTTGTACATGCCGCGGTCGTCCCAAACGAACGATTGAAAACTCTTAGCCAAGACGACTTGCTCCACTGGGATGGAACTCCGTACAATTCAATTGCAAGCTACGTCTGGGGAGGCGGTCGGGATGATGTCTGGATGGAGCGTCTCTCGGACTCCCAGGGCTCGTGGACGTTGGATGGCTCCACACAACTGGTTTTCGGACGAACCTTCGAGGGTTGGTCCGGGTCTGACCGAAACTACTTCGAGATCAATCAAGAGTACACGCATTTAACAGGCATTCATTGGCGACCTGAGCAGCGGGCTTATTGCCGCTTCGACGGAAGAGGGGACCTTGAGTCGGTGGTGTCGGTGACCGCCCATTCGGACAACGTAGAGGATGTCTTGTGCGTGTCCTTCGCCTGGGCGCCGTTAGAGGAATACCTGGCAGCGACCAACTCCAGCCTTGTTCGCAGGTTTGATTTCACACTCCTTCGGAGAGACAGTTTCGGCATGTGGCCGGAGGGGCCGGAGACTGTCATCTGCGAAAGCGAACAGCTCTTTTACCGGCAAAAAATCGTTCCCGGGGTGGCCGCATATACGACCGGCGTGCAGCTTATCACCCCGCGTCGCCCAAATCGCATCATCTTCGCTGACATGCGCGGTGGGCGGAAAGACAAGAAGTACGTCGAATTCATTGCGCACGATTGGCGGAACAAGCGAATGGCAAAGATTTCCACGGACCCAAGGGCTACGACGAATTACTTCGAAGCACACGTCAACTCGCTGCCCTTCGAGTTATCGCCGGCGTTCTTCCGACCTGATGTCATCCTGAAATACAAGACAGATAAGGACAAATTCACCGTTGGTGAACGGGACATTACGTGTCGCGCTGCGTGGCGTCTGGAGGCCTTCGATGTAAACGAGGCTGGTCAAGTCTTCGCCTACATCTGCTACCTGCGCAGGCTCCCGTACGCCGAACAGCTCCACTGGCAGTCGTACAACGAGGCGCCTAAAGCAGGCATTTCGGAGCGTGCAATAATCAATGACTTTAAGGGTGAATTCACAACCTTCAAAGATCCACTGGGGGAGGTGCTATCGATTGTAAAATCTTGGCGGGATAGGAGTGTTCCTTGGTGGACGCTGCGTAACGACCGGCTGATAGAACGCGTGAGTACACCTTTAACCACAAGTCGCGACGAGTGGGCTGAGGCGTTCATGGATCTCGCCAAGCTGGTGGTGGAGGGCTTTGTGATAAACGCGATTCGCGCAAGGCTCGAGGAATTGGGCATTGAGTATGAAAAAAAAGAGCAAAGCATCGTCTTGCTTGAACGTTTGATCAATGAACGGGCAGAGTCGACCGAAAAACAACAATTGACCGGGCTGCGAACCGTTCAGCTCCTACGAACGAAGGCGAAGGGGCATGCTTCCGGACAGGAGGTCGAGGCCTTGGTGCAGGAAGTGCTCGCACAGCATGAGAGCTTTACGAAGCATTTCAAGCACATATGCGCAGCGCTCACGCTCGAACTGCAAACCATCGCAGGGGCGTTGGCTTAGCCCACTGGATCGAGAGGACCTGCCACCTATCGGGATAGGGACGCCCATCGCTGAGCGCTCCTCCCACACAACCACGCATAC
>CAZBOB010000204.1:0-5958 GCA_964492995.1 uncultured Desulfobacteraceae bacterium
ACTTTTCGCTGAAGTGTTGTTATGAAGTCCTTAGGTTTCATTTTGATGCCGAACGCTGCTAATCAGCCGCGCGGCTTTTTGCGTCGGCTGCATTAGCCTGGTTCGGTGATCGCGATTCTATGTATATACACGCCCCCCAAGCAATTATATACGTATGCCATATCCCTTTTGGGGCCATTTTCAAGGGCTTACCCCGTTTACACGCTACCACTCACATGCAAAACCCTGCAACTCCTCAAGATGCGAATAAAGGGTGTCATGATAATCGCCTATATCAGATAATTCTTTAAAAAGGTCATGCATATTATTTATGACCTTAACATGTGTAAAAGCAACTCCGGCCTCTCTTGGTAAGCCCGTTACTGGGAAGAGTTTCTCTTCATTCCACTCCCAGGACATTTGCTGTATTCTTTGAAACGATTGTTTTTTCCCACGACGATGAAGCAAGCTCGGGTATCTAAATCTGAAACTTGTTGGGTCAGCTTCAGATATTTCAGATAGGATATCTTCACCACGCTCAGTCAAGATCAATTTGTCCAGTTCGGGTGCTTCGCAAATTTCATCAGAGTTCCATGTGCTTAAAACCGCCTCTAATTTGTCCTTATATTCCTTATATATTGTAACTGGGTTATGAGCGGTCTTCATTTTTTCGATCTGTTTCTTGTGACCGCTTTTTAGAGAATCTTCATTCAGCTCTTGATACCATGAGACATACAATAACAATCCTTTAGTATAAAGTTCAATTGCATGACGAGAATTGAAAAGCCATGGCTCAAGAAATCCTGCTCCAGCTTCAATGAAGGCTTTGCTGAAACCTGCAAAATAGATACATAAAGAAGCCCGCCAATACCTTCCAGCAAGTTCAAAATAACCAAAATCAGGGCAAGGAAACACACCTGTTGATGCAGAATCGAGATCATACCCATGTTTTTCTAAGAGAGACCACAGTTTTTCAACGAGGTGTTTTTCATACACTCCTAAATTTGACGTATCAATCTTTAGGGATCTATCATCGTGTATGAATATCGTCATTTAGCCCTCCATAGTAAATATGTAGCCCCCCTATTTACAACAAACCAATTATCCAATTTACGTACTCCATTTTATTTTTTGATTTTTTTTGACCAATTAAATCCTCCATTCTTCTATTCTTTTTTTCACCGAACGCCAGCCATCAGGGGCTGACAGAACCAAGCGAGGAACGAGCGGGGCTTCTGGCAGTCCCTCTGCATGGCTTTGTTGGCGATCAGTAGGATCTTCTTTCGTAGGCTCTTTGCCTAAGATTCACAAAAAAATTGTTGTCTTTACCAAATTCTCTTATCAGCCAGTCGACAAATCTCTGGGTGTATTGTGGTGAGGGCGAGAATTTGGGGCGGTGGCAAAAGGCTTCCTGCCCCTCAATTTTGTAAAGCTGCTTCACGCATTTAATATCATATTGGTTGATAGTTGCCTTTCCGGCCAGAGCCTGATTGGCTGTCTCGATGACTTCCTTTTGTCTATAGGGATGGGTTATGTCGTAGTCGATCTTTCTGTATGCTGGGACGGAGGGGTCATCAATTATTCTGATTGCTCGGGCATCGGGTGAAGATGACTCTCGCACTTCGACATGAGCAGGGAAGGTGTAGACTTTGCTATCTGGAGGAGCTTGAACAACCTTGCGGACACCGCTCATCCATGACTTCCGCAAGGATTCAACATACCGTTCAATAGCTGACCTAATGTCGTCGCTTGTCCCCGGCTCACTTTTGGCTCCGTGGCGGAAATATACTGTACCAGAGGAGAACGCTGTCTTCTGAGCCTTTGGCCCAATTCTATATGTGCCAGGCTTTACAAAGACGATTGGGATAGGTACAGAGTGTACAAGGATCGCCGCAACTCTGTGACCAGCCTTTGCTTCGGCGATTATCTCGCAGTCGGAGAATTGAATCCCAGTGTATTTGTGGATTCGGTCGGTGACGACTGCCGGATCAATCTGAAGCAGGACTTCTGGGTCGAAGCCAGTCGGAACTCCTTTGTTATTGACACCAACCAGTATTATGCCTCCGCCACTATTAGCCAGTGCAACGATGTCTTTTATGATTTCACACCAGTCCCTCGGTTGTGAAGGATCAAAAGTTTCCTTGAACTCCACATACTTTGATTCGCGCTTAGCCTTGAGTGCCTTTTTAGTCATCTGTGACATGGTATTGTACCGCCAACGCATTTCTCACCGGCTGGTGTGGAGCGCAGCGGAACACCAGTCGGGTGAAGAAAAATGTTAGAGCGTTTTATTATTTACTGGTATTTCCTGTACAAACCATTTCAAACGATCTTCGGCTACTTTGGCCTTGTCTTTATTTGAAAATAAGTTTACTAAAAATTGATCCATTCCTTTGTAAAAGGATTCGGCAAGTGCAGGTACAGAAACAAGAACTAAGTTTTTATTTACGTCTGGATTATATCGTATTTCTGGTACAGTCTCTGTCATATAGCCGACCATTCTGCATTTGCCTTCTCGACTCATTTGTGAAACAACTCCATATGAGTGGAGCATCGCGCATCTTGCACCATACAGATCTGAGCCAGTTAGTTTTTCACTACAAGGGAATTTAATATATCGATCAGCCCATTCTATGAAATCAGTTCTTGTCACATCTGTTTGTGATTCAGGCATATTTAAAAATGCCATAGAATCAATGCCTGAAAGAATCAAAATTACAGCAGATGCATAGCAGTTATTTTCAACTGCCACCTGTATACCTTTCTTTATACCTCCATAAATTGCTTTAGTTATAGGATCTCTTTCCATTTTCGTTTTAACTGTGTTGATCTAACGCCAGCATCCGGGGTTGCGTGGAGCGCAGCGGAATGCAATCCCCTGCATGCAGTTGTTCGCTTTTATATTTTCATCGAAGTCCGAATTTATCTATTAATGCTGGACGTGTAGCAAGAAGCCGCTCTATATGGCTATCCGGCCACATTTCGATTCGAAGACCAGAATCTGATTGATTGTGTTTTTCAATAAACTGGATAGCGTCTGTTGTAAATCTACCCGTAGTTGCAATTACGTGAACATCAACTCGCGGTGGTTCCCACAACGTCATTTTTTCTTTCGATGATGATACCTCATCAAAATTGATACTTTTGCTCAACCAATGCTTACACTGAATAATAACTCTCTGTCTCAAAACTCCAGCCAAAGGATCAGTATAAACACGAGAAACAGATAGGTCACGCCCTCTATCAGCAGCGTTAAGTTTCGTCAGCCACTCAGGGTTTTCATAGCCTTCCGTCTCAGAAATTAAGCAAAAAATTAGGCGTTCAAATTCATCATCTGTCAATGAAGTCCATTTCAGTTGAACAGCTCCACTATACAACAACTGATCATTCCAGCGTCGAGCTATTTCTGATAAAGCTAATGTTGGCATTGTGTTAAAATTTGTGACATTTAGATCAAAGCCCAAAACGTTATTCACATCTTTAGTTTTACATCCATTTGGGAAAAGAATTTTAGTCTCTGCTGCACATCTTGCCTGGCAGTCAAACAACTCTTTACCGCAGACATCCCATGCGCGAAAAATGCTTTCTGCACATATTTGGGTCGCCTCGTCACCATTATTTTCAAGCAAAGCCATTTGTGCAGGAACATCAGATTGGCCGATTGCCTCATGACATTTGATTAATTCGATTAGAATAGGGCGTTTAAATTCTGAAGAACTAATCATGGAAGATAGTAGCTCACAGCGCCAAATTTCGTCCTGAATATGCTTTGTACGTTTAATGGCAATTTCTGGCGACCTTATAGGTGCCTTTGGGGGTAAACCTTTTTCAACCCATGAATCATCTTCGTCAATATTATCATGATCTTGTAACATACCAGTGAGATTTCTTAAGCACGCAGATAAATATATCAAAACTATATAATCTTTGATTTTATTTGGAAAAGAGTCTGTCATTTTTTTCCCATACCTTCAAAGGGATGAGTTTCACAATTATATATTTATTCAGCGAACGCTGGCAGTGAGGCGCGCGGCTATTGACGCGTCGCCTCGACTGCGTTGTTGGGAACTAATTCCTTCATCTTCTTCAAGAGCTTGTCGCCACTATAGATCACGAGGTTCTTGACGGAGTAGATCTGGACGATCTGCATATGCCCCTTCTTGTATGTGGTCAAGGGTGTGACCTTGAAGTCAGCATAGACACGGAGGCGAGTGTTGGTGTGGAAAAGCGCTTGCAGATCGGCTGGCATGGAAGCAGGCTCGAGATCACCACCTTGGACACCGAGAAGACGATTCGTGCCGATGATCCAGATCCGATAGCATGGATTACCACAGTACAGCGAGAGTCTACCGTGCAGTTCGAACGGCGAGTTCGTGTTCTCGTACTGTTTCGACAAATCCTTGTCGCCTGCGAGAGAGAGCGTGGCTGCAAGGAGCACCAGAGTGAGAACTACACATGTCTTATTCATCATCATGTTCCCAATGTTCCGATGAGCCGCACGATTTATCGGGTCGGCTCGATTGGCTTGTTAGCCGCAAATCCAAACAATCGAAACATAGCCTTTTTGGTAAAAGCAAAACATCCCACTGACGACATGCTTTACAGTATCCAGTTGTAAAATAATCTCTGAATTGACGTTCCACATAACCTAGATCGGATTTTGGTAATTTCATATTTCCTCCTTGCGGCTAACGAAAAACTGAGGGGCTGGAAAAACGCGACAGTGTTTTGAACAGTCCCTCTCCAGTGAATGGTTAGTGTAACACCCTAATTTTATAAAGCATATTCCGCTTGCAACGAATTTCTAACTAATTCAATCTTGTCGAGTAAATCCTTTGTCCATAGAAAGAAATCTTCATCTGTTTTAAAACCTTGCTGACCTAGTAATTCTTTAATTTTTTTCTCTGTTGTTTTTGGTGCAGTTTTTTCATCCGCATAATGAGCGACTACTATATTGCAAAACTTTCTAATTTTTCTTGTTGCGATTTCGTCCTCCAATTCGATGCCTTCAGAAGGTTTGTTATTAAGTAATAACTTATCTTTCAATTGGTTTTTCCAAAGGTCATCAAATTTTCTAAGGGATAGCACTATAATTGAAATGGAATTACGAATAATATATTTGGGATGTTTAGTCATGAAAATATCTGGTTTCTTTATAGTAAAAATGCCTGTAATTCTTGCGCCGTGAATGTCACCCATTAAATCATTAAGAATATCAAAAGCAGATTTGGCCAATTGATTTTTGCTATGTTTTATCATTTTCGCACTAACGGCTGAGCTGTGCGGCGCTGCTCTTTGCGTCCGCACCAGCGATTGGTTCTGCTTGGTATCTAAATCATCACGTTATGAGAAAATCATTTTTGCAATAGCGTATATCGCCACAAAGGCATATAGAAAATCCAGCCCCCTTGAGTGATTCGCAGGAAGAAACGGAATTTTCCATCGTCCCCAAAACTTCGGATTATATTCAAGGTCATTTTGCTGCTTTGGAGTTAATGACTTTCGTATCTCTTCAGGCAAATCACTATGACGCATTGTACAGAAAAGAGGTAATCCATTATCATCATTATCTTTTCTGTTGAGTCTCCAGTAGTTAACCTCTATGTCCATAGCTCGGCGACCCATCTGCGTATATAAAGTCCGGTTACGCAATTCCATCATGTACATGGATATCGTAAGACCAAGAATAAGGCATGCTTCTAAAAAATTGATACCCTTTCCGGCTATAAGTCCTATTGCCGCCAAATAGAAACCGACTAATGTGAAACGGTGTGAAACTACTGAGTTATGAAAATCTATGAGCGCTGCATACTCAGTACGAATGTCATCTGGATTTGGTTTTGATCCTTCTTCGTTCATATTTATACCTCATTGATGCAGAACGCCAACATCAGCGGGAGCGGTACGCGATCCGCTGCATGGCGTGGTTCAAGTAAGCCGCTTACGCGGCAGGTTATAAAGCCTTTACTTCCTTCCTAT
>CAZBOB010000205.1:0-5882 GCA_964492995.1 uncultured Desulfobacteraceae bacterium
CTTCGCCCTTGATGCCTCAAATCTGGGGCATCCTCGACTTTCGCTCATTTAGGGTTATACTAATTCAAAACCTTCCAGCGAGTCTTGTTTGAAAATCGTGTATTGAATTTCATGTTGAGGCGTGTGCGTTGTTAGTAGGAATATAGGATGTTTCGTCAGTCCCTTAATTTTTAAATACCCATAGATTTAACCACTTCATCAATCTGTTTGGTTGTTATATACCCTTTTTCCCATAAGATTTGGCCGATGAGACGATGTTCAGAACTTTCCAAATTTTCGAGGATCTGAATCTCCATTGCCTCAAATACATGTTCGGGTTCAACGAATCCTTTTTTTATGGCTATGGTTCCAAAGCGTTTTTCAAGCGTTTTTACAGGCATTTTTTGTCTCTCCTTTATTCAGGCCGGCTTGAGGGCCAATTAAAATCAGCGAAATTGGAGATTGCACCATGTCAAAATTGAAAATCAATATCAATTAAGGATTTTAAAGATTCTCATCAATTTTTATGCAAGATTCAGGTATTATTTTTCTTTGACTAACTCGAAAAGCCTAAATTTTGATGCCTGCTTGTCAAATGTAAGCACACATTCACAACCCAATAATTTCGCAGAATGCGCGATCAAAAGATCTGAAAGGTCTGTTCTGGTTTCGCGTGCCGAAGAAATAAAGCTATGAATTGCTGTCTGCGCCTCGAAGTTTAAAATTGGCATTAAAAGAAGATCATTAATGGAATCAAGCACCTCTTTTCTCGGAATCTCATAAACAGACTCCAGCACCCAGACAGTTTCAAAAACAATAAGCAGAGGCACAAAAAATACTTTCTTGTTTAGCTCGGCAAGTTTGAATATCCCGTAGATGGTCGCGGCTTGTCGTTCGTCATCTCTTACAAGGAAACGAACCAGCACGTCAGTATCCAGGGCCTTCATTTGAAACTTTTCTTCATTTTTTGTCTTATTACGGTGTCCATCTCCTTAATGGAAATGGGCTTTCTTCCCGGTTTATGTAATTTACCGAAGACATCATCAACCTTCTTGGTAACAGGCCTAAGAAGCGCCTCTTTACCCTCGGTGATGAAAAATTCAACCTTGTCTCCTGCATGCAACCGCAGTGAATCCCGAACTACTTTCGGAATCGTTATCTGGCCCTTACTTGTTATTGTAGACAATACCATAGCCATTCTTCTCCTTACTGTAAATTGTTTCCTTACTTTATAGTAGGACAAAGCGGACTGGCAGTCAACCAATTTTTTATATAAATTGATATATAATAAAAACCTGGATCTTTCACGAATCGGAGGCTTTCATATGCAAGGCACTTAAGGGCGAAGCCATAGTTCTGCTATTGCGAGTCCTTAATAACGCAGCAGATGAAAGCCTCCGGCTCGCCCATTGGGGTGAAAATTGATGAGAAAAAAAGATTATCATCCGATATACCATTTAGGTAAAATGTATGACAATATGATGTTGTTTAAACCCCTTTCAATTCAGGATTATAAAGATTATCATCAATTTTCATGGAGAATTCAGGAAACAATCCCAATCTATTTATTCTGACTCCTCACTATCACCAACGCAAGTCCAGGAGATGGAGCATCTTTAGGCCATTAATCCTGAATCGTGAACCTTTGAACCTGTGAGTGCTTACCTGTATTTTATACTTCTTTAATCACTGATTAGGGTTTAAGCCTATTCCCGGTCCAATCTACGTCACACTAAATTAGCTTTTGAATTTCGATTGCCCCATTCATTAATTGCTCGGCAAAAGCCGTATCAGCAGGTGCAAAATCAAATTGGTCAAGCTCATGCTTAAATATCCATCTGATTTCTTCATGGTCAAGCAATTTGAAATCACCTTTTTCCCAGGAGGCTCTGAAGGCCATCAATTCTATTGTACCAAAATCATAAGTATGGATGTTTGAACCGAGATATTCTCCAACACTCACATCGATATCAAACTCTTCCTTTAGTTCTCTTTTTAAACACTCCTTTGGTGTTTCATTGGGTTCAACTTTGCCACCTGGAAATTCCCACAGATTTGGCAATCGTGCAGTTGGTTTTCGTTTGGCTATAAGTAGCATACCGTCATTAACGAATATTGCTGCAGTTACTTTGATAATTTTTTTCTCCATTTTTTATAATACAAACCTTTTGTTTATGCAACGTTAGGGCTAATTTTGATCATTGTCGGATTACCTTCGTCCACTGACAATTATTTCACAACCCTCAACTTGGTTCGGGAAGTTCCGCAGATCGTACTTGCCTAATGCACGCTCTGCAGCAACGTTCCATAGATAGACGCAATCAGCTGTCAGTCGATATTCCAATGGATGTACCCGATAGCAATATCATCTTCCACAATTGAATATGTTCAATCCATTTCAGAATTTTTTGAATCACGATCAAGATTAATTTTCTCTAATTTCTGGAAATCGCCATAATCCCAACTTACAAGACAGAGGGCCAGGTCATTATTTTGCACCTCAATTCAAGAAAGAAGACTTTCTATTATATTAAAATTTTAGCCTTGTACGGAAAGCCATTTCTTTCGCACCCGAGATGCCCATTTTATGTCATCCAGCTTGTTGGTGATGCTGGTAGCCAACTCAAACATGTAGGTATTGGCATCTGACGCTTGTTCAGCTTTTGCATAGACCCGCCTGGCCCATGGGTTATCCGAAAAACGCCTGAAGATGCTTTCGGCCAGATAAATAAAATCTCTTGTTTCTCTAAATTTATTCTCAGCAGAGCTGTGTATCTGTCGAAGAAGGTCAACGTCAGCCGTTTTCTTCTGGACCTCGGAAATCAGCTTTTCGTAATCATCCCGATTTGTGCAAATAGCTTCGGCCTTGTCGTAGATGGATTTTGCCCATTCTTTATCGGCCAAAATGTCGAGTACAGCCCATGCTACAGTGGTGTGCCCAAATAAATCTTGACTTCTCTCATCGGCCTTGACCAAAAGATTTTTGGCCCAATCTTGGTCGCCTAATTTTGCCAAAACAATACGGGCCAGTTTGATAAAATCTGTTTCCTTGTCGCATTGTTCTTCTAATCCCGAATAGATATTCTTAACCCATTCTTTATCTTGCAGGGTGGCAATTATGCCATCTGCCAAATCGTTATACTTGTTGGTATCATCGCATTTTTCGATCTGTTTTTCATAAATGGTTCGTATCCAGTCTGTATCGTTGAGATCAGAATAAATTGCACCGGCGACATGGAGATATTCAGGGAAATACGTGCATAATCTTTCAGCCTTTTTGTAAAGCTTTCTGGCATAATGCATGTCAGCTGTTTTCTCAATCACCTCATGGGCCAAGATAGACAAGGATTTGCTTGTTTCGCATTCTTGTTCACGATTGACATATTCTTTATAAAGATCTTTGTGAGTCTCTCGCTTTTTGAGTTGATCATTAATCGCATTAATCCACTGCTGATCGTCTGCGTACTTGAGGATTGCATCGGCGGTCTTTTTAAAATCATCCAAGGTATTTACGAATTGTTCTGCTCGCTTTAGCTCGTCAAAAGCGCCTTGCTTATCATCAATTTCGTCAGCCAAAGCAGCTGCAACCGCCACCAGTTGGTTGGAGGCTTGGGTTATGCCGGCGGCTTTTTTGTAAACACTGCCGGCGAAATCGGCATTACCGGTATTTTTGAAGGCAGCCTGGGCCAGTTTGACGTAATTTGCATAGTCACTAAATTTGGTTTCCGCAGTTTTATAAACGGTCAGCGCCAGGTCCTTATCGTTAAGTTTGTTCATCAACGATTCTGCAAGTTTCATCAAATCATCGCCGCTTTCGAGTTTTCCTTCAGATTTTTTGTAAATTGATCTGGCATATTCTTCATCTTCTAAATCAGCTTTGGCAGACTCGGCCAATTGTATCAGATCAATTCCTGAATCAAGCAAGCTTTCTGCCTTCTCAAAAATTGACTTAGCCAGATCTTTATCGGCAAGATTATCCAGAACACCTTTTGCAAGCACCCCAAAATCGTCCCCGGTTTTGCAGGTTTCAACAGCCTTATGGTAGACTTCCTTTGCCAAGTTTTTATCGTCAAATGCGTCAAGTACACTCCGGGCATACTCATTATAGTCCGCAGCCGTGCTACACTTATCCATTGCTTTGTTCGCAGTTTCCTTAGCCAGCTCCGGATCTGAAAGAACCTCATTGATACTTTTGCTAAGATCCAAAAAATCTTTAACCTTAACGCACTTGCCTTGGGCGGCGGTAAAGATTTCTTTGGCGGCTTCGGCCTCGCCCATATCTGATGCTGCTTTGCCAAGGTTTACGAACTCCTGTGCGTTCATACAATAATCTTTGGCTTGCAGTAGGTATGCGTTCGATTTCTCTTTATTTTCCAACACCTCCAATGAACTCTTTGCAAGGATTATAAATTCATCAGTAGTTTCCGCCCAGTCCGCACCTTCTTCAATAAGCTCCGCGGCCCATTCCTTATCTGACAACTCATTAACTACTTCTTTTGCTAATTCAACATAATCTTCAGTCGTATCGCAATCTTCTGCTTTTTCTTCTAATTCTTCCTTGGTAGCCATTTTTTTCTCCTTTCCTGGTTTTTTAGAACTGAAATGTTTGCTATTTTGCCAAAACTCTAAAAGTCATTATTTTATGGGCGTCCCGCTGGTCCTGCCTATTTTACATATGATTAAAGTTATAACGAATAGACGACCTTAATATGCCCATGGCTATTCTAAATGAATACCATACTAAATTCGCAGTTTCAACTCTAAATTCAATAGATTAAACAAGGTTTGCAGCGTAGTTCATATTCCGGAAATCCAATGGACAGCAGGGTATTGTATTGCGATATTTTTGTCTCTTTATTTATCTCAGCAGTCGGGGTGTTTTTCTTATAAAGCTTTGTATATAGCGTAATGAATTATCAGCAGCGGAATCATACACTGTATGAGTTTGTATGATGTAGTCGCTGATTATTCATGGAGCTATTGAATCGGAAAAACTCCCGAACCCCTTATTTATCTAAAAAGACAACAACGGTAGATTTAAAAATCCGGTATGGATGGTTTATTATCGGTAGTGAATCGGCCGGGGAATAAAGTCACAAACCGTGAAATACAGGAATCAAAATGATAGTGCTAAAAATTTTCTGTGCCTTATTATCCGTGTCCCTTGCACAATCCTATATCAACCCTGCCTGCCGACCCCATGCTGCAAGGTTTTCAAAAGGCCCGTCAAAACCCTGCGCTTCATCGAACTCGCCGGTGTCCGGGTCAATGGCGACAAACGATACGCCGGCAGCTTTGGCGGCCCATAAATCCCCTTTGCCGTCGCCGATAAACAGACAGGTTTTGGGATTGAACTCAAATTCATCCAGCAGATGTTTTAAAGATTCGGTTTTGGGCCAATTCCCTCCACCGCGGATGATGTCCAGAAGAAGTTCAAGCTTTTGTACGGCCAGAATATGGTGTAACTCATTCAGCGGCGTGTTGGACAATGCCACCCGGGTAATGTCGAGTCTGGCAAGCGCTTTTAGGATAGACTTGCAGCCCTTGACCAAGGGGGCCGTGCCCATGGAGTGCTTTGTCAGTGTTTTCAATTTTTCCCAGCGCAGCTCGAACTCTTTTTCCGCAAAGGGCCTTTGTATGAGTTGATCCTGAACCCTGCGTATTTTCTCGCCCCGGTCGATCCCGGTCAGGGTTAAATAAAACGCTGCGATCTGCTGTTGCGTCAGCGGATCGTCGCTGAAGGCCTGCCCCATTGCATGGGCATTGGCCAGATTCGAATCTATCAACACCCCGTTGACATCAAAAATACAGATCTTGACTTTTGACAACTGAAACATAAAATCCAAAGGTGAACCTACCCCAAAATAGTGGACACACCGAATAGCAAAATTATATAAGAGAGC
>CAZBOB010000206.1:0-5830 GCA_964492995.1 uncultured Desulfobacteraceae bacterium
CCCGATTATCGGGGACGCCGGAATTGGGCAAAAGGGGGCGTTTTTCAAAGGTCTCTTTGGATCGTATTCTTTATTGCACCAACGGGTGAATACGTAAAGTATGCACCCGTTGGTACGCCTCGAATTCGAACCAAAATCCGGCGTAATCTTGGGGGGATTTATTATTTTCCATGGCCCTTAAAGCGGAAAAGGAACCATCATAAGGCCGGCGGTTTCATCAAGTCCGAGCATGATGTTCATATTCTGAACCGCCTGTCCTGCTGCGCCTTTTACCAGGTTGTCGATGGCGGAAATCAGGATAAGGCAATTATTACGCTCATCCAGCTTAAAACCCATATCGCAATAATTGGTTCCCCGAACATGCAATATATCCGGCGGCCGATCGTCGGGACATATTCGAATAAAAGGACAGCCGGAATAAAAAGAGGCCAAACAATTTTGAATCTCTTCGGAGCTTATCTTCTTTACAGGGTTGACATATACTGTCGTCAGTATACCACGGGTCACAGGAACAAGATGTGGAACAAAACTAATCTTCACCGGAGACCCTGCTTCCAGGCTCAGAACTTCTTCCATCTCCGGATGATGTCTGTGCTCTGCAACCTTGTATGCCTTAAATGATTCGTTGACCTCGCAAAAATGTGTTGTCAGCGACAACCCTCGACCAGCACCGCTGACCCCTGATTTTGAATCCGCAATAATGTTCTTGATATCTATTAAATTTTTCTTCAATAACGGCACCAGGGGTAAAAGCACACCGGTGGGATAACATCCGGGGGAACCGATCAGAACAGCATTTTTTATTGTGTCAAAATAGACTTCACAAAGTCCGTAAACCGATTTTTCAAGCAAATCCCCGGCAGTATGGGGCTGGTAAAAAGACTCATATGTTGCCACATCCTTGAATCTGAAATCAGCGGAAAGGTCGATGACTTTCTTGTCCCGCATAATAAGTTCGGGCACAATCTTCATAGGAAGTTTGTGAGGAAGTGCCGTAAATACAACATCAGCCTTGTCACAAACCGTATCCACAGACAGTTCTTCGCAAATAAGGTCGGTAGCCCCTCTCATTGACGGATAGACCACGTCAAACTTCACGCCGCCGTACTGGCGGGAAGTCAAAATTGTTAACTCAATATTTGGATGACCGCAGAGTATCCGCACAAGCTCAGCACCGGCGTATCCGGTTGCACCAATTATACCGACTCGTATCATAACGCCCCCTCATGGTTATTGAAGATTGAATAATTTAATTCATATACAACTACTTGAACATTGGATATTGAGAATTCGACATTGGATATTATCCTACCCAGAGTGACCCCTTTTACCAAGATCCGTTTCGGACAAGGAATATGATCTATTGCTGCATATACAGCAAGTTATCTTGCATCATCCGCCCAAATAGGCATTTTTGACTTTCGGATTGTCGAGAAGCTCTTCAGAACTCCCTTCCAGCACAAGGTTGCCGTTCTCCAGAACATAACCTCGTTGGGCAAATTGAAGCGCCATACGGGCATTCTGTTCGACGAGAAGAATGGTAGTCCCTTCCTGATTTAGCTCCTTAAGTGCATCGAACACACTTAGCATCAACAAAGGGGCCAGTCCCATGGAGGGTTCGTCTAAGAGCATAATCTTCCTTCCGCTCATAAATGCCCTGCCGATGGCAAGCATCTGCTGTTCTCCGCCGCTCAGGGTTCCGGCTTTCTGTGCTTTTCGTTCTTCAAGGCGCGGGAAAATCATGAAAATCCGGTTGAGATCCTCTTCAATTTTGTCTCTGTCATTTCTTGCAAAAGTGGCCAGCTTGAGGTTCTCCATAATCGTCAGGTTGCCAAACAATCGTCTTCCCTCGGGAACATGAGAAATGCCGAGCTTGCTGACCACCTTGTCAGCAGGATATTGTAGCAAATCTTTCCCCATAAAGGTCATTTTGGTTCCGGCCTCAACCGGAACCAACCGGGAAACGGCTCGCAGGGTTGTGCTCTTCCCGGCCCCATTGGCGCCGATAATACACACGATTTCGCCCTCATCAATATTAAAGCTTATGTTGTGGAGATCTCTAATTTTGTCATAGGAAACTCGCAGGTTTTCCACGGATAACAGCATCAGACAACCGACTCCCTTCCCAGATATGCATCAATAACTTTAGGGTTGTTCTGGATTTCTTCCGGCGTTCCCTCGGCGATGACATGCCCGAAATTCAAAGTTTGAATAATCTGACAAAGATCCATAACCACTTTCAACCGGTGCTCTATCAGGAAAATGGCCATTCCCAGTTCCTTATGAACGCGACGGATAATCTCCATCATCTGTATCAGTTCTTCCGGATTCATACCCGCAGTGGGTTCATCCAGGAGCAATATCTTGGGTTCCATGGACAACGCCCTGGCCATCTCCACTCTTCGCTGGTCGCCGTAAGGCAGGTTCGTAACAACTTGATCCGAAAGATGATCGATGCCTATCATCTTAAGAAGGTTATGGGCCATCTCCTCTATCTCTGCTTCTTGTTTTTGCCGTTTCGGCGTACCGAAAAAAGACCCGATCAATCCATAGCCGATCCTTGAATAACGGGCCAATTTTACATGCTCAACCACCGTCATGTGCCGCCACAACTGGAGGTTCTGAAAGGTCCTGCCAATACCAAAAGCGGCGATCTTGTGGGGTTGAAGCCCTGTTATTTTTTTGCCGTTCAGAATAATATCACCTTCGGTAGGTTTGTATATACCGGTAATGAGATTAAAGATTGTTGTTTTGCCTGCTCCGTTTGGCCCGATCAGACCTCTGATCTGGCCTGCTTCGATTTCCAGATTATAACTGTTGACTGCACGCAAACCGCCGAACTCGTGACTCATTTTTTCAACTCGAAGCAAAGGCATTGCCACAATCCTTTTTTTAATCTCTTCTTCCTAAGCCACCAAGACACAAAGACACAAAGATGAATCTAAATAAAATTGTTTTCCTTTGTGTCTTTGTGGCAATTTTTTCCGGCCCGTCCGCCTCACTCCGTTCGGCAAAAGGGCGGGCTTGTCCGGGTTAGGGTTTACTGTTTCGGTTTCACGAGATTCCTGACATTCAACTCCTTAAATGCCACAAGTCCTGTCGGGCGATAAATCATCACCAGAATAAGCAAAAGTGGAATAATAATCCACTTGAAAATCTCCAGGGGCCGCAACGCTTCACCCAGAAGACTTAGACTCACGGCGCCGACAATCGATCCGTAAACAGAGTTCAGCCCTCCAAAGTATACCATTGCCAAGACTTCGGCTAGTTTTTGAAGCCCGAAAGTTGCGGGATTGACGTACCTGAGCACATGAGCGAAAAGCCCGCCGGCCACGCCGGCCCAGAAAGCGGCGAATAGAAATGCAACAATTTTTGTACGCCGGGTGTTTACGGTCATTGCACTTGCAGCCATCTCATCGTCGCGCACAGCATTCAGCGCCTTTCCCAAAATTGATCGCACAAAATTATTTGTCATCCATATACAGGCGATGGTCCAAAGAAAAACTATGGGTAGGCTGGCATAATCCGGCTGGCTGCTTAGCCCCCGAGGACCTCCAACAACTTCCAGGTTTTCGATCATACTTTTAATGATAAACATAAATGCCAGGGAGATGATGGCCAGATAGTCCCCTCGTGTCCTGAAAGAAGGAATCGCGATTGCCAGGGCTCCAAGTGCTGCCACCATACCCCCTGTTATTAATGCAATAGGGAATATAAACGGTCCAAACGCCGGAGCAAGGAGAGCAGGTCCAAAGAGTCTATCATTAACCAAAAGAACGACGGTAACTACCGAAGCCGCATATGCGCCCAGGGCCATAAATCCGGGGTGCGAACAAGAGAACTCTCCCATGTAACCGTTAACAACGTTCAAGCTCAGAGTGACCATAATGGCAATCAAAGTAAGCTTAAGCGTAAGAACCCGGTAGGCACTGATTCCGGACCACATATGCAAGGCGACATATAATAGACCAAGGTGTATTACAACACTGAACCATATTGGAAAATCGAGAAGTCTGGCTGCCAGTCTGTTGGCCGGCCAAGCGCTCAGCCGTGCAACGACGCTTATGGGTATTATATATATCAGCAGCACGTAAAGGATTGCACCGGGCATCAGAAGGGGGTTTTTGAGCATTATAACAAAACCAAAAAGAACCGGTATTTTAGAAAGACCTAACACATCGACCAGCAGATCGCCCAAAAGGTGTTCAAGCATCACAGCAATCAGAATGCCAATAAGCCATCCGAGCAAGGGCACCCGAAAAAATGAATCCCGTATTCTGCGCTTCAATATCCTCATGACTCCAGATAATTTGCCGTTTTCTTCACTCATGTCTTTTTTTTTACATCTCGTAGATTCTATCCCGCTATAAGCGGGAATGTAATCAGCAACACATTTAGCCACCTATTCTTTCGTCCTCTAGTTCAACTTAGTGCTCTAATTCGTAAATTCGATTACGTATTTTTATCAAGACAACCATCCCGTAAAAGTTGAATTCTAAAAGTTTGAAGTTTGAAGTGCCTAAAGTGAGCTAAAGTTGAGGAACGCGCTTTCAGCTCGATCAATTATAATTAAAATTAATAGAATACCTTAACTTTAGGCACTTTAGTTCACTTTAGGCACTTTACACTTTTGCACATATGGAATGAATAAACCAAGTTATAAATACGTTACCGTATTTATGAATATATGTACTTAGGTTAAAGTCTCAGACGTGCGCTGTAAGGTTCGCCGAAAAATCCGTGTGGCCTGAAAGTCAATATAAGCAAAATGATTGAATATGCGATAAAATCGCGTAGCGTCGAGGGAAATATCATCGCCACGAATATTTCTATAAAGCCCAGCAGAAAGCCTGCAAGCGTAGCCCCCAGAATAGAACCCCTTCCCCCGAGAATCGCTGCTACGAAAGCCTTCCAGCCGAAAACAATACCCATGTAAGGGTCCAAAACAGGATAGGCGATGCCAAAGAGAATCCCCGCAGCGGCAGCCAGAGCCGAACCGATAGCAAAAGTCATGGCAGCAATGGTGTTAATCGGCACGCCCATTAACGGCACCACAACATAGTCAAAGGCCATGGCCCTCATGGCCATCCCATACTTGCTCCTGCGTACAAACTGGTGCAGAGCAAGCATAAGCATCAAGGAAACCGCAACGATCATGATTTTCTTGTTGGTAACATAAACCCCGCCAATGTTATAAGTCGTAGATTCGATTAATGACGGAAATCTTACCCTTCTTGCACCAAGAAGAGCCAGGTTTCCCGTCTCCAGTATAATACCGATCATCAAACCGGTTATTGCAGCCGAAGCTCGTGGTGCTTCCCGCAACGGCCGATAGCCAAGTCTTTCTACCAGTATGCCTACAAAGGATGTCAAGAACATGGAGATAATAATAGTCAAAACCAGGATCAACCAGTTAGGGAGAACAATAGCACCCAATGAAGCCAGCGCTGCTACTCCGGTTGCAGCAGCAAAACCGATATAAGCTCCGACCATGAAAATATCGCCGTGAGCAAAGTTAAAGAGCATCAGGATACCATACACCATGGAGTACCCCAGTGCTATCAATGCGTAAAAACTGCCCCATTGCAATGCGTTTATCAGGTTTTGAAAGAAAAATACCATTAAGCTTTCTCTTTGTTCGTCAAAAAAAGCGGGCTCAGAGCTCAACGCCCTGGCCCGCTTTGTTTTGAGAAATCTGTGATAGCTCTATGAGACCTTTAAAAAATGCTCAATTTTGCCTGCCCAGCCTGCCCACTGGAATTTATTTTTCTGTTTATTCCATCGGGGTTAAATCCGTATTTCATATTTAACCGGGGTTCAAGACCAAGGA
>CAZBOB010000207.1:0-5819 GCA_964492995.1 uncultured Desulfobacteraceae bacterium
CCCTTGGTTGTCTTTTCGAATTCCCCATTGACCACTGTCCCGGCTTTTAACGCTCTTGCAATCAGCGTTACCAGCCCCTCATCGGCAATCTTTCTGCGGATAAGCTTTAAAATTAGGTTATGAGGAATTTCATCGAAAAAACTTGCCAGATCGATGGATGCACACCACTCATAACCCTCTAATACTATGCCTTGAACGTGGTAGATGGCCTGGCGCTGGCTCATACCCTTGCGAAAACCATAATTGGATTTCGTGAACTCAGGATCAAATATTTTCTGAAATACCAGGTTGACACTCTGGCTGGCCACTCGATCCATCACAACGGGTATTCCCAGTTTGCGCAACTTGGAGGTGCTTTCCTTCGGGATCAGAGTTCTTCGTGCAGGTTTAAAACGGTACATTCCGGCTTTAAGCTTCTGGTGGATGAGTTTTAAAAGTTCATCCTTTTGTCGCTCAAAGTCTTTTACCGTCATTTGGTCTATTCCCGCTGCCCCGGCGTTTTTCTTTACCTGTTGCCATGCCTGGCCCAGTCGTCTCGGTTCATAGACACGCTTTAACACTTTAACATATTTCACTTTTATTTTCTCCGTGACTGTTCTCCGCATTAAAGATTGCCGGGTTGCGAGCAGTCCTCGGGCTGGAAGCCGGATGCTTGTTCTCCGACAACATTGTCAGTGATCGCAAGTATCCCCTTTGGGTTTTCTGGTTTCCTTTACGTTCTTCGCAACACTAAGTCGGCTCCTTAATGGTGTCACCGTCGCCTCTCGTCCACGGCTTTCCACATCCCAGTGACGATATCTGGAATGTTCAGGCTTGATATCGAATCGTATCGGCTCAGGGCAGGATCAATCGTACCATCGTCATGCGACGGGTTCTCCATCCAAAGTGTTCTTACGATCACAATATCTTCCTGATCTTCAGGGTTTTATCCTCCACTCTGTTACCAGGCTTCATCGGCCCTGAGTCATTAGTATGTCCGTGAATCTGCCACCCTCTGCACCCTACCCCGTTTCGGGTTCACCTTATCGGTTCGGTTTTATGATACCCCAAGCAACTTCAGATATCAGTGCAGGAGGGCTTCCCTGGGTAAGACACACTACCTCCCCATATCCCGTCCAACTTCACTTCGGTTCGGTTCACCGGATATTAGGTCTTGCTCTGCCACGCCTGCTCGACCTCCTCCCCGCTGCCATATAGTTGGTTCGCTGTTCGCTACGTACATGGGTTCTGCCTCATGCTTCCTCCAGACACCCCATTTCTGGAAATGCCCTTGCCTTGTTGGCGTTGCCCTTCCGTCCGGTAACGGCAGACGTTTTATGACTTCCAACCACTCGGTCAGAAGCTCGGCCAGTGCACCATGCCAGGCACACGTAGCTACCCACGGGCTTACGCCCGTGGTCCTCTGCCAATTATTGATAGATAAAAATTTTAAAGGGTGCAGTTACATGAAAAGGAAAAAATACAGGAATAGTCAGCAAAATCCTGATGAAGCAGTTGCGATGACTGCTGCTTTTGTACATGATAAATTGATCAATATTACTTCTGCTTTATCTAAGGGTCGAATTCTTGTAATTCCATGTGGTCAGGGTGCTCTTGCAAACAGATTGAAAAGGCAGGGTTTTGAGATATTTTGCGGTGACTATGACAGCAATAATTACCGCATTAAAGGCGGAAATTTTCATAGGCTGGATCTCAACTGCATCCTTCCTTATAAAGACAAAACATTTGATTGTGTAACATGCGTAGAAGGTATTGAACATCTGGAAAATCCTCATCTTCTCATTCGAGAGATCAGCCGTGCCCTGAAGAGTGGCGGCCATTTGGTAATCACAACTCCGAATATAATGAATATAAAATCAAGGCGTTACTTTCTTTTAAGAAGCCATTTCAGATACTTCAAACATTTTCCACAAGCTGGAAATCAACGTGAATTCCTTGATCTCCATATCAATCCTATTCCATTTGGCGAACTCAGTTACATACTTAACCTATATGGGTTCCGTATTGAGACCATATCCTGCAACCGATTTACAAAAAAATATCCTTTACTCATGCCTTTTTTAAAGCCTCTTATTTATTTTATGACACGAAGGAGAAATAAAGAAGCAGATGTCCTTTTAAAACGGGAGTTGCTTTATGGAGATATATTGATTATTTCAGCTCAAAAAGATATTTATCAGCAATAATTCAGTTAAAGTTTCATAAACAATTACGAAACTATTAATCCTGTTATTTCAATTGATTAATATATAATATGCCCATGATATGTATATTTAAATAATGCACTTCATCATTTGGTATAAAAATTTTTCAATGGGTTGTTTTGCAAGAACTATTGAAAATCCCACTCTAAGGTTTGTTCCAACGATACAAGTTTCTTTAGAAAAAGTGAGAAGTGCATAAATTAAATATACACCTGCAGTTGTGAAATTCCTTGTATTTCATGAGTGTTAATATTTTTACAATATCCATAACTTGTTGACAGGGTAACATGAAAAGCATTATCACGATATCACCTTGATTGACTATGCGGTTTAATTTGCATCTTCAGGAAGAATCCGGTGTGATTATGAAATTTGTTTTTCTCAGTAAAAATATGGAGTTCTCAGGGGGTAGGAAGCTCCTCTTTGAATACGCCGGCTATCTTCGGGATAGGGGCCATGATGTTGTTATTCTAGTTATTAAGATTGAGGGAATGTTGAAAAATATGGTAAAGGCAATACGAGTCGATGATTTCTCTCCGGCCAGCATACCTAAATGCGATATCATTGTAGCCACAACCCCTAAAGACGTCCTTAAAGCCTGGAAATCGGGAAAAGGGAAGACCATCCACTTCTGCCAAGGATTTCAGATAATAGATCTTGAGCATCGCATCAATGGAAGAGTTATCCCGCCCCGATTCCAAGAAAACGGGCTTGTAACAAAGCTCAACCTCATGCGAAAGAAGCTTGTTTGGTCGAAAAAAATAAAGAGAATAGAAAAGATATACAAACTACCAATTCCAAAAATAGTTGTATCAGAACACCTTAAGGATGAGTTGAAAAGGCGTTTCGGAGGAGACAACTTTGTATGTAGGAATGGCGTTCATCATGAATTCTTCTATCCAAAGAAGGATTATTTATATTCAAAATTCTCTCTAAAAAAACCTATAAAAATCGTAAACGTAGGCCCATACGAAGGATCATCCAAAGGTATACCTATCACTATAAAAGCGGTCGCGAATGCAAAGAAAATGGGAATCCCAATACATTTTACAAGGGTCTTCACATCAGCCTGTGAAAGGAATATCAATATTATTGATGAAAAATACTCATTACTATCCCAAGAAGAATTGGGCGAGGTTCTGAGAAGCTGTGATTTATATATTTCTAATGCCACAGAAGCTGAAGGATTCGGACTTCCTGCGATTGAAGCGCTAAGCTGCGGTCTGGTCTCAATTTTAAGTGATATCTCCAGCTACAAAAACTTTTCAAAAGATAAGGGATACTGCATTTTTGTGCCTCAGAATGATTCTGAGGCAACAGTCGATGCGATTGAGAAGGTTTTCAGGATGTCCGAAAATGAAATAGCTCGGATCAGAAGCAAAGCTTTCGAAGTGGCTTCTACATTCTCACATGATGATTCCTGTAGTAAATTCGAAGAGTTGTTGATTAGGATAGGCGCTTCATGATCAGATTATTTAAACCTGACACTTAGATTGGACAAAAGGGGACCTTTTTCAAAGATCTCTCTTTTTATAAGAAAACAAACCTGGCAATACTGATAATGAGTAAAACAGTATACTCGACCATTTGAGATCACATTGTAACACTCTAACGTTTTAAAAAACTATATTCGCCACCGCAAAATGACTCGATCGAACATTGATAAACCTGTGAAAAAAGGACTCAGAGTCATAACTAACTTCAATCCATCGCCTTTTGCAATTTTTCCATCCTGTGGCGCACGTGCCGCTCAATCCGCCCGGCCTTTCGGTAAACCGAACGGATCAGTCGTTTCTGATAGTTTGTCAATCCATGGTTATCAAAATATTCGTGCATAAATTGCATCATATCCTTATAGCTGAAGTAATCGCGTGAAGAATAATACAGTTGTGCTAAATCCTTAACCTGCCAACGTCGTTTCATTATCACCGGTTGAAATACCCGCTGAAGGTCAATCAAATTAAGGCGTTCGCATCCGTTTCCGTCCCTGCTAAGAAATATATGAGACAGATACAAATCGCGATGGTTGAAACCTGATTGGTGAAGTTTTCGAACCAGATGTGCGGTTTGTCTTATCAATTCTTTTTTATCCCGCAATAAAGCATACTCCTTTTTTTTGGGGGTCCAGTTTGGCAAAAGCCGTTCCAACGAATCGGAACCCGGAAGCTCCTCTATTATTGCAAAACTGCGCTTTTCCCCCAGCCAATTGCAACTTTGCCCATAGGCTATCGGCCGGGGCACGGCTATACCCTTTTCAGCCAGCCTTTGTGCACCAAGAAAGTCATAACTTCCCGCTCCATATCGACTTCGCCGGACAATCCACCGCTTCACCAATTCCTTTACCCCCGGATATCCAAACCGTTTCAGATAGATAACAACATTTTGATCTCCTGATCTCTTCAATGTAATCCGGAATCTTTCGCGATGTCCCAGTCCGGGTTTATGTAAATTTTCCCCTTGTTCATATCTGAATACAGCATTCAAGCTTCCCAACCCCTGCTGCTCTAGAAACTGCTTGTAGTCTTTATGTACTAAACCACTCCCGTCACTTAACCTAACAAATGATTCATTAGAAGGATTAAAATAGCTGTCGATTAATTCGTCAATTTTTTGATTACTTGTCATTTATTTCAATATTTCTATTTACTTCTTTAGAACCGTCGTAACATCTCAATAAATTATGGAGCCTACTGGTGATAAAATGTAACCTGTCTGGCTGTTTGAGCAGGTTAGTGAGCCTTAAGAAAAAACAGCGAATAAGATCTTTCATCTTTTAAACATATGATGGTGCATTTAAACAATTAATATTAAAAGATTGGCTACTGTTTTTTCTTTAGGCTCACTTAAATGCGAGTTCCAAACAGGTTACATTTTATTATCAGTTGGCGGGTCAATATGATCATTTAATATGCCAGAACTTATTGAGAAGTTACGAACCGTCGCATTAAATTAGCCGCAATCTTTTCTATTTTTTCCTATAGTTCTATGTTTGAAGTCAGGGCTTCGCCCCAATTGGAATAATGGCCCCGGTGAAATAGAAAAAAAGTTTCACTGGATAAAAATGATGGGTGAGCTTGTCCTGAACGAAGTTGAAGCAAAGGAGTTTTTTACAATTAAAATGGTTTATTTCCGCCCTTGCTCCCAATATTCTCTCCGAGCCGCAGGCACTACGAGCCGGAGGCCAACATTCCAACATTCCATTCTTCCATTCTGATGGCATAAACAGGTTGCCATTAATAAACCTGTATTTTCAAGAGGTTGTGGAATTTCCGAGACGTTTAATTAGCTCACGAAATATGTTGCCCACTTCTGACAGGTCTGCCCAGTTTTGCATAAAGCGCTTGAGGTCCCTACCAAATGCTCTGCGAAACCGGCATCTAACTTGATGTTCTCTCATAGCATCCAGATCTGTTATAAATAATCCATTATCTGTTATTATAAAATTAGTGGCCTTGAAATCTCCATGACTAATGGATGCAGCGGCTAACTGTTGGAGCAGTTTTTCGAATTGTTTAACCAGATCTCTTTGATCCACCTCTTTTCCTTTGTGGGAGTGGAAGAAATGATAAACGTTGATGCCATCCACATACTCCGTTATAAAATAAGCTTTGGAAC
>CAZBOB010000208.1:0-5815 GCA_964492995.1 uncultured Desulfobacteraceae bacterium
ACGACCTTCGGGTTATGAGCCCGACGAGCTACCAGACTGCTCCACCCCGCATCAATTAATTGCAAACTATTTTTATAACTATATACTAAAAATATGTCAAGATGTTTTTCACCCGATTAAGGAAGTTATCAAAGACCTAATACGGGCAGACTCGGTTCCGGCAGGTTTTCTTTCATCTTGGTGTCGCAAAAGCAGCCGCTTTGTCCGGCTTTTATGTCCGGATACTATTTCAATGGATGATTTGGGAACCTTTAACCATTTTGCAAGATATTTAATACACATCTTGTTGGCGGCGCCGTCCACAGGAGGAGAGGTAAGCTTGATTTTGAGGGCATGGTGATGCAGTCCTGCAATCATGTTTTTTGAGGACCTGGGTTGAACAAAAACCGTGAGCGTGACCCCGTCGGTATTTTCCTTTAGATACGGCATTCTTATTTTTTCCGAGGCCCTTAGGTGCTGCTTTTAATATCATTAATAATTCGTGTTGATGATATATTATCTGAAACCGGAATCAAAACCACACGCCCCCCCAGCTGTTCAACCCGTTCGCGTCCGAAAACTTCCTTGGATGTATAATTTGAGCCTTTGGTCAGCACATCCGGTTGTATGATTTCAATAAGTTTGATTAGCTCTCCGGAGGAAAAAACGACAACGTAATCCACAGCGTCCAGAGCACTTAAAATCCTGACCCGTTCTTTCGAATGGAGTACAGGTCTTCCTGGTCCTTTCAATGTTTTTACAGATTCATCGTCGTCGATGGCAACGATAAGGATGTCTCCCAACTGTTTTGAAGCAGAGAATAACAGGATATGGCCCACATGCAAAAGATCAAAGCAGCCGTTGGTCAAAACTAGCCGTTTACCTTTTTTCTTGAGTTCTACGATGAGCGACGGAAGCTCATGCAAATCTTTGTATTTAGACGGCAGGCGATTATCATCCGATTTAAATGCCGAGGCAAGTTCCTGATTAGACACCGATGCTGTTCCCATCTTGCCCACAACGATTTTCAAGGCCGAAGAGAGTTCTTGTTTTGACACCGTTGCAGTTCCTACCTTGCCCACAACGATTCCGGCGGCGGTATTGGCAATAGACATAGCGTCTTTAAATGAAGCACCTGACGCTATTGCAAGCCCGAACACGGAAAGCACCGTATCGCCGGCGCCCGACACATCAAAAACCTGACGTGCATCTGCCCTGACTCGGTAAGGTGATCTATTTTTCTCAAACAGAACCATACCATCTTTTCCGCATGTGATGAGAAGCTTATCAAGGTGGATGTTTTGAAGAATTTTGTTTGCCGCTATTTCAAGGGAGGATTCATTGACAATATCAACTCCGGAAGCCAGGGCGGCTTCTTTTTTGTTGGGCGTGAGCAGGGATACGCCTGAATATTTCGAAAAATCGAGTCCTTTGGGGTCTGCAATGGTAATTTTTTTGTGCTTTTGAGCGGCCGATATCAGCCCGGAGAGCAAGGTTTTGGTAATCAGTCCCTTTCCGTAGTCAGAAATCAATACCACATCAACATCGGCAATTTTATCTTCTATGAATCTTGTAATCTTATCTATGGTTGAATCTGATATGGTTTTATCCGTTTCTCTGTCGATTCTGAGTACATGCTGATGGGATGCAATAATCCTTGTTTTCTGTGTGGTGGGCATGCCCGGTTCCTGTACAATGCCGGCCGTATTCACCCCAAGGTCTCTGAATTTATCGAGCAGAATCTGTCCATTTCTGCCCGTGCCGATGACCCCGGCCGCTGTAACTTTTGCGCCCAGAGCAACGATGTTGTTAATGACATTGCCGGCACCCCCCATGGCGTAATCCTCGTTTTTGATGGATACCACCTGAACCGGCGCCTCCGGGGATATGCGATCCACTTCACCCCAGAGATATTCGTCGAGCATCAAATCACCCACAACAAGCAGATTGCATCTGTCGAATTTTGAAATATCAATAGGCATGGTCTTGATTGAGTTTTAGATTAAATCCGCATAAATTGCACTTGAAAAGATTAGAAAATCTCGTTAATTGGAAGCGCGATACTTTTCAATAACTTCCATCAAAAATTTTGGCGGGCGCACGACCCTGCCGCTAGTGTCCACACACGCATGTTTTGTATATCCATTGGCAAGGAGCTTTGTACCATCTTCACTAAAAATTTGGTAATCGAACTTCATACCTCCTTTGACATCGGTGTCAAGTGAAGTTTCTATAAGTAAAATATCGTCGTACTGGGAAGGAGAGTTGAATTTACAGTGAACCTCGGATAACGGGAGAAAAAATCCCCTGGATTCGATTGATTTATACGGCACGCCTAAATATCTGAACATTTCGGAGCGAGCGCTTTCAAACCAGCGAAAGTAGTTGGCATGATAAACAAATCCCATTTTGTCCGTATCGCCGTATATGACCCGACATGTAGTTGTGTGGGTAATCATAAAATTTTCCGTAAGTTACCTATCAAATTTGTAACATCTCAATAAGTTCTGGTGTATAAGATGATCATATTGACCCGGCTTCGTATCTTATTGAAAATTGGCTTAAACTTTACTTATGAAGGTTTTAGGCCAGACTCGTCTGACAGTATTTGTTGAATAATATTTTTCAGATCATCATAGCTGTATGTTACCGGAAATTCGGGGAATTCGTTTTTCACATTTTCAGGCGGATCGAAAAGGATGCCGTTATCGGCTTCTTTTAGCATGGTAATGTCGTTGTAAGAATCCCCCACAGCTATGGTATCGTAGTTCAGACTTTTTAACGAAATTACCGCTTCCCGCTTGCTGTCTTTTTGTCGCAGTTTATACCCGGCAATCGAGCCGTCGGGATTTATCGATAACGTGTGACAGAACAGTGTGGGCCACCCGAGTTTTTGCAACAAAGGACGTGCAAACTGGTCAAATGTATCAGAAACAACAATGATCTGGATACGTGACCTGAGCCAGTCAAGAAATTCCAATGCCCCGTCAAGAGGATCCATGGTGGCGATCACCGCTTTGATATCATCTATTTTAAGCCGGTTCTCATCAAGGATAGCGAGACGTTTTTTCATTAATACATCGTAATCGGATATATCACGTGTCGTGAGCCTGAGTTCTTTAATGCCTGTTTTTTCGGCCACATTTATCCATATTTCCGGTACAAAAATTCCTTCCAGGTCGGAGCAGACGATATGCATAACACCTCACAATCGATACTCAATCTTCTTGGTTTTCATCCTCTATTCTTATGAGAACCGGTTTGGCACTGACCACGTCGAGATTCATAATTTCGGATAACGCCTTTTGGACATCAGCTTCTTTGGCAAGGTGGGTGAGCATGACGATGGGTACCGAGCCTTTGGTTTTTCTTCCTTTCTGGTGCACCGATTTTATGCTGATCTCATAATCACCCAGAATACCCGATATTTTTGACAGCACACCGGGTCGGTCTACGGCGGCAAACCTGAAATAATAATACGTTGTGATTTCATCAACCCGAATAACGGGAATTTTCCGGATATTATTCATCTGGTATGAGAGTAACGGAACCCGGCCTTTTGACCCGGTTAAAAGGTTGCGGGCCAGATCGACCGTGTCGCCGATCACGGCGCTGGCGGTGGGCATCATCCCGGCTCCATATCCGTAAAGCATCATATCACCGATGGCATCACCGGAAATTGTCACGGCATTAAGGGTGCCACCGACACTGGAAAGCGGATTGCCAAAAGGAATCATGGTGGGATGAACTCTTGCCTCTATGGTATTGCCCAGGTTCTTGCTGATGGCCAGAAGCTTGATCCTGTATCCAAACTGTCCGGCGAAATCGATATCCATGGGGTCTATATTAGAGATGCCTTCAATGTATATATCTTTAAAATTAATCTCCATGCCGTAGGCAAGGGAGGTGAGAATGGCAAGTTTGTGGGCGGTGTCGATGCCTTCGATATCCAGGCTCGGGTCGGCCTCGGCATACCCGTTTTTTTGTGCTTTGGCAAGCACAGTGTGAAAATTGCTGCCATCATCCGTGCTTGTGGAGAGGATATAGTTACAGGTACCGTTCAGGATGCCGGCCATGGATTTTATGTGATTCCCCACCAGAGATTCCCGCAGCGATTTGATGATCGGCATGCAGCCGCCCACGCCGGCTTCAAAGGCAAGATCAACCCCTTTTTTCGTTGCGGCCTTGAATAGGGCATTACCATGGACGGCGAGAAGTGCCTTGTTTGCGGTAACCACCTGCTTGCCCTTATCAATAGCTCTTAAAACAAGATCTTTGGCAACCCCTTCTCCCCCGATCATTTCGATAATGATATCAATGTCAGGGTCATCCACTACTTTATACGCATCGCTGATAAAGACTCCGTTATCAAATTGTATGCCACGATCAGTTTTCAGGTCGATATCGGCAACATATTTCAGGTTCAGATCGGCTCCGACTCGGGAACGGATAAGGTCCCTGTTTTTAATAAGAATCTTTGCAACACCTGTGCCGATCGTGCCGCAGCCGAGCAAACCAATATTTATTTTTTTCATTCAATTTGCTCCTGAACAGGAATTACATTATCTTTCGTATTCCTCTTATGGCCTGGTTTATGCGCATATTGTTTTCTATCAGAGCAAAACGCACATATTCATCACCGTACTCGCCAAATCCAAGACCCGGTGAAACCGCAACCTGGGCTTCATTAATCAGCATTTTGGAAAATTCCACGGATCCCATTTCAATAAATTTGTCAGGAATTTTGGTCCAAACAAACATGGTTGCTTTGGGGCTTTCCGTCTCCCAGCCCACCCGGTTGAGGCCTGATATCAAAGCATCCCTTCGTGTTTTATAGATGTTACATATCTCCTTGACACATTCCTGGGGGCCGTTTAAGGCGATGATGGATGCAATCTGAATCGGCTGAAAAATACCATAATCCAGGTAACTTTTTATCCGGCGAAGGGCGCCCACAACTTCGCTGTTCCCTACACAAAAACCCACCCGCCAGCCGGGCATGCTGTAACTTTTTGAAAGTGAAAAGAATTCAACGCCAATATCCTTGGCACCTTTGACCTGGAGAAAACTGGGGGGTTCATAGCCATCGAATGCCAGATCTGCATAAGCGAAATCGTGGACGATCAAGATGTCGTGTTCTCTTGCATAATCCACGATATCTTCAAAAAATTTTAGATCAACGACTTCGGTCGTGGGATTATGGGGATAGCTGATAATTAAAACCTTGGGCCTCGGCCAGGTCTGCCGGGTGGCGCTCATCAGATTATCGAAAAAATCGTTGCCCGGACCCACGGGGATTCCCCTGACATCACCCCCGGAAATAATTGCCGAGTAAGGATGGATCGGGTACGTCGGGTTGGGTGTGAAAACTACGTCTCCAGGCCGTATGGTGACAAGGATAAGATGTGATATTCCTTCCTTGGCGCCGATGGTGACGATTGCCTCTGTATCGGGATCGATATCCACATCATATCTTCGTTTGTACCAGTCGGAAATGGCCATTCTCAACTTGGCAATACCCATGGATGCCGAATAACGGTGATTGTGCGGTTTCTGGGCGGCTTCTGTCAGCTTATCGACAATGTGCTGTGGCGTGCCCATGTCGGGATTTCCCATTCCAAGGTCGATAATATCCTCTCCGGCATGCCGGGCATCCATTTTGATTTTGTTAACGGTTGCAAATACATACGGTGGAAGACGATCGAGTCTGGCAAAAGTTTTCATATAATTAACCTCTCTGAAACTAGTTAAAATTTTGTGCTTATGTTTTCAAACAATGGGATACCCTAAATGATCGTAAACAAAATGGGAAAAATATTTTATGTGTTTGATTTAT
>CAZBOB010000209.1:0-5774 GCA_964492995.1 uncultured Desulfobacteraceae bacterium
ATTGGGAGAAAAATCCGTTTTTTGTTTCTTTGGAACCCAACACAAAAAGTGGGCTTAAAAAAAAATCAGTGGTTGACTGTTTTCAGATTAGGGCTGTTAGTCACAACAGGTTCGCGGAAAAGATCGGGGGAATTTCAGACGATGAGATCGACCAAATAAAGAGGTCAATTACCCTAATTCTTGACATCGAGCCGGAACACTGCGAAGAGTAAACCCTATCGTTTCATAAAAAATATGCCAAAAATATATTATATTAAAACATTTCTATATGTTACGCATATCTCACAGAAGCTTTTGGAATAAACCCAGCGTGTATTTCAGGAAAAAACGTTTCGTAAGGCAAATTTTTAACCCTTTGGGCTTCGCTTTCAGCTACGACCTAACAAGTCGGGAAAGCCCATGATATCGTAATTCCTTCGTTACCAAGGGTTCGCGGTAGTTTACTACAGCGTCACCCTTGGACGCCTTTCGTAGTGAAACGAAGATCCCGTTATCGGGAGGACTTACGGCATCCTGAGCTTTTGCAACGAGAGAGTAAAGCTGTCAGCTATCATTGAGCTTTCCGCTTCCAGTGCTCTGAACCGCTGATCTCCGCCCTTCCACCGTCAGTCTTTCCCATATTGCTTACAGAACCTCTCTGGATGAGCCATCATAACCTTTGTAAAATATAATCTTGACTTATAAGGGACAGTGTTATATATTTCGAATTAATGTTAAATTTAACATTAATGAGAAATATAATGAATTTCGTTTACTTTAAAAATTCTTTGCGAGACTTCCCGGTGTTTTCCATAGCAGATATCAGAGCCGCACACGGTGGTTTCGATCGTCGCAGGCTGAGTGAATGGCAGAAAAAGGGGTATATCAAAAAAATTATCAAAGGCTATTACCTCTTTTCGGATGTAGACATGAATGAAGACACGCTGTCGGCAATTGCCAACAAAATTTACAAGCCATCCTACATTTCCTTTGAGACTGCCATGTCCCATTACCGGCTGATTCCGGAAAGCATCTACATGATAACCTCGGCTTCAACCAAACGTACGTCCCTGTTTGAAACTCCTGTGGCACGGTTTTCATACAGGACAATAAAACCGGCATTGTTTTTTGGATATTCCCTGCTGCCCGGCAGCATAAAAATGGCTTTCATGGAAAAGGCGATCCTGGATTATTTTTATATAAACCCCGCAGTTCAAACCGATGATGATTTCGCCTCCCTGCGGATAAACAGGGAAGAGATGCTGAGCCGAGTTAATAAGGAACGGCTCGCAGATTATATGCGGCGTTTTAGCCAAAAGCGCCTGTCAAAAAGGATGGAACATTTTCTTGAATGGTTGGGTTATCCCTAACATTGCAAAAGTCGAGGATACTGTAGATCCGAGGCGTCAAGGGTGAAGCTGTAGTCGTCTACCGCAAATCCTTGACAACAAAGGAGATGCGGTATCATCGACTTTCCCAACGGGTAAATAATACAGCGAATTTAAAACCCTTTGAGAACTGCACTATATGGGAATTTCAGTAATCGGTTTGGAAACAGTCAAGACCTTTGAAGAATAATATTTTTATCAATACTCAGCGTGTTATTTATGCAAAGATAGGGTTATGCTTGATATCAGACAGATTCAATCATTTTATCCGGAACATCTTTGGCCGTTCAAAAAAAATCTCCTGAGGGAATATTTGCAGTACAAGATCCTGGAGGCGATCTTTGAATCACCCATGGCTGATAAGCTGACTTTTATGGGTGGAACATGTATCCATATTGTTCATGGAAGTCCTCGATTCTCGGAAGGTCTCGATTTTGACAATCCGGGTATTAGCCGCCATGATTTCGAGGCTCT
Organism: uncultured Desulfobacteraceae bacterium; assembly: GCA_964492995.1. GTDB lineage: Bacteria > Desulfobacterota > Desulfobacteria > Desulfobacterales > UBA11574 > S5133MH16. The sequence continues at coordinate 1,842 of CAZBOB010000209.1, forward strand.
TTCTCAAAGGGTAAAAAGGGCTTTGGAGTTACAGGGATATACTGTTGAGCTGAAGAATACCTATCAAGACGCCTTCCGTGCTTCTTTGCGCTTTCCGGGTTTGTTGCACGCCAGCGGCATATCGGGTCACCAGGATGAAAAACTGCTGATCCAGATAGATACTGAACCACAGGAAGCTCAATATAACCCGGATAAATTTATCCTTAACAAATTCGATGTGTTTTCTCGAATAAACATCGTGCCTGCCGACATCCTGGCAGCACAGAAAATTTATTGTATTTTTAGCCGAAAACGACCAATGGGCCGTGACTTTTTTGATGTTGTTTTCCTGCTGGGAAAATCCGGTGTGAATTTTGATTATTTGACTCGAAAAATGTCAATACGAAATAAAAAAGAGCTACGAGACAGATTGCTTTTGCGGTGCGCCCAACTGGATTTCAGTCGCCTGGCAAAAAATCTGGAGCCGTTTGTTTATTCTAAAAAAGAAGTAAACCGGGTACTCATGTTTCCGGATTTTGTTCAACAAGAAATTTAGATCCGAAGCTTACCCCGTTTAAAAAGAAACTCATCCACAGACCTGTCCGCCTCTGGAGGATTACTCAGATTAGCGCAGATTATAGACAAATCTCTTATGTTCAAGAGACTTTGTTCCGAAGTTTACCCTGTTAAATAAGATTTGAGTCTTTTTCTAAGAAACATCTTACCATGGTATGTTTTCAGATATTTTTCCCTCTTCGTTGCATCATCTTGGCTTAAGCAAGCTTCATAGTATATCAGCTTCAAAGGTCTCCGATCTCTTGTTGATTCCACCTGACCCTTGCAATAATTCTTTTACCCTGTTAAATAAAATTCTAATTTCGACACAAATTAGAATTTTAATGCGAAGCATTATTTAACGGGGCGGGTCTTAGCTTGAGATTTTTTGTAAAGCCTGTATAAAATTTACCATCCTGTTTGCTTTGCAATACATATGTATAATACATTTCCCCTCAAGCTATTTAACAGGGTAAACTCCTTCAAGGAATCCGCTGCCAAGCTCTTTGTGAACCTCGATTGCTGCCCCAATTATCTTATAGGTCTTTTCGTCTCTTATCATTATCTAATCCGCGTAATCTGCGAAATCTGTGTAATCTGTGGACACTCAATTCCTCAGTTTAATTAAGTATCTTTTAATCAAATTTTTAAAATTTTGCCCAACTAGTTCTTTATACCAATGGAATCCATGATCATTCCACCGCTGCGGATGCACATTCATCATGATCTTATCCGGGAGTTCATTGTTTTGAATTTTTTCTATCAAATCATTCGTGTTCTTTATTTACTTTATCCTTGACTTATCATGCATTCATGCTATCTTAAATTACAATATTGCCTAAAATTTGCAATTGCCTATTTGGCCGCAGCTTCAAGGCGCAGGGTGTGCTGCCGTAGTAAACTACTGCAAACGCCCTGCAACACAGAAGACGCGGTCAAAGGGGCAATCCCGAAGGGTATAAATTTAAAAATTTCTTTTATTTTCATACTCAGCAATATGATGGACCACAAAACATACACTCTATATGCTAACAGTATAATATAATTATTTTTATTAGAGCCTTTTAAAATTTGTATGCAGTTTTTAGGTATTAATTTTAGGAGAACAAATGAACACTATAAAAACAGTCGGCAGCAGCGGGCAGATATCCTTGGGCAAAAAATTTGCAGGTCAAACTGTAATGGTGGATGAAATCGACACAGGCGTTTGGATTGTCAAGCTGGGGCGCTTCATTCCCGATAATGAAAGGTGGCTTCACAGGCCGGATGTCCAGGCCGAACTCAACGAAGCAATTGCCTGGGCAGAGAAAAATCCGCCCGAGGATACAAACTTTGAGGAATTAGAAGCCCGGATCAAATGATGAGCCAGAATACACATCAACACATACGTTTGGATTTGAACAATCCTGTCTTTCAACGCCTGCTTTTCAATCTGTCCAAAAGCGATCAGCACAACACCCTCAATACTTTGCGGAAATTTGCAAACATGACATGGCAACAAATATATTCAGATTATGGTCTAAAATGGGAAGTTATTCTATCACAAAAAGGCCCGGGCGGTAACAAGCTTTACAGTTTTCGAATCGGCAAGGGATTTCGGGGAATAGCATATCGTGACAGCTCATGGCTGCGCCTGTTGTCGTTACATCCTGATCATGATTCAGCTTATCAGTAGGCAATGTGCTCGCGATGGCTCCTCCTGTCAGGAGCAAGAGATTTTCATCCCCTTGTTGTGTTTTCCGCCCTCCGACCTTTTTATCCGCCGGTAGTGTGGCGGACTGCCCTTCTGCCCTCAAATGACCTCCAACCGCGAAGCGCCTGCCCTTTGTTTTCTGGGAACTTATAAACCAATGGACATCCCCAAAATCCCTTGGGCAGGCATTCCACAGGGCAAGTGACGATTGGATAACACCACTATCCCTTCGGGAATCTTTGCGGTATTTATTTGAGCCATTTCCTGGTACTTTCAGTAAAGATTTCAAACTTGACATAATTCTTTACGTTTGATATTCAGGCTGTAAACCGCTTCAAATCGTTAGCCCGAATATTTCACGTGTGCGAGGCGTTCATTTGCGAGGCATTCAAGGGCGCAGCCGTAGTCGTCTACTGCAAGCCCTTGATAACGCTGAAAATGGGCGTCTCGCACTCGCCCGTAGGGTGAAAATTTTTCAGAAATTGAACAAAAAGATTTTCGGTACAAATTGTCACCTTACACTTAAAAGCAAAATTGTAAATAACAAACAGTTTTCATTACTAATAAAAATTTTTCTAAAAAATTTTCATGAAATATTCGGGTTAAAAGGAGAACCCAGTATGCATGTCAGCAAACTTTCTGCCAAAGGGCAGGTCACTATCCCCATAGAGATTAGAAAGGCATTGGGGATAGAACCGGGTGATCTTGTTGCCTACGAACTTCAAGGTCAATGTATTAAACTCAGACCGATCACACCGTTTGATGCTGCTTTCCATTCAGCCGTCTCTGAAACACTTGAAGAGTGGAACAGCCCCGACGATGAAGAGGCTTTCAATGATTTGTAGTCAATGGGATGTTGTGACCGTTCCATTTCCGTTTACAGACAAACCGGATGCCAAAAGACGCCCTGCCCTTGTGCTCAGCAATACAACATTTAACCGGCACGGACATACCGTTCTTTCCATGATAACGACAAAAGGGCATCGTCCATGGCCGGGCGATTCTGAAATCGAGGAATATTCCGCGGCGGGATTAAATTTACAATGCCAGGTCCGACTCAAGATTTTTACCCTGGATAACCGATTGTTGCTGAAAAAAATTGGATCTCTTGCTAAAAATGATGCCAAGAAAGTAAAAAAACATCTTCATCATTATTTTTCCTGACCCCTTCCCTGCCCCGTTAAATCTGAATGTTAATTTCACCACAGGCTAACCGAAGATCGATGGAGGAAGGAGGACCGCTTCGCTAAGATGAGGGACGACAGAACGTATCGGCCTTCTTTTCCATGGCGCTATCGAAGGCTTTGCGATAGACCTTTAGATCTCTCACACTTCTAATCTTGTTCGTCCTGTTTTCGTCCATCTTCCGCTTGCCCAGCATGCCCCGTAGGTCCGGAAGATCGTACTGGGGTTAAATTTTTACCCCGCCTGTCCAGTTAAATCTTTTCGTTCCATTTAACCGGGATGAAACCGCTCTGTCTTTTCTGTTCTACTGGGGCTTCGCAGAAGACGAGCTAAGTTTACCCCGCCTGCCCAATGGAATGCATCTGCAATTTATGTTCCATCGGGATGAAACCTATTTTTTCTGTTTGACCGAAGCGGATTTAACCGGGGTTTACCCAGTGAAATTCTGCTATGCAGACCCGCCAGGGGATTTAACCGGGGTTTACCCAGTGAAATTCTGCTATGCAGACCCGCCAGGGGAT
>CAZBOB010000210.1:0-5766 GCA_964492995.1 uncultured Desulfobacteraceae bacterium
GTGTGAAATACCTAAAGTGACCTAAAGTGCCTAAAGTTAAGGAATACTGCCAATTTGTATAAAAGCTGGAGCGTAGCGACTCCTTAACCCTGGCCCAGACCGATCACCAATACTCTGTACTCAAAAAGTTATGTTTGTAATGGTGCATAAGTCAAATCAATATATGAACGATTAGCACCAGGGCGGGCTTTAGCTCACTTCAAATTTTAGCTCACTTGTAACTTTTCCGGCTTGTCCGGGTTAGGCTCTGGTAGAGATCTTTGGCACGATAAGAACTGCGTACCAGCGGCCCACTGGCAACTTCAGAAAACCCCATTTTAAGAGCGGCCTTTTTCCAGTCATCAAATTCTTCGGGAGGAATAAAGCGTTCAACTTTCAGGTGTTCCCTTGTGGGCTGAAGATATTGGCCAAGTGTCAGGATGCTGCATTTCGCCTCAAGAAGGTCCTGCAGTGTGTTTTCGACTTCCTCGGGAGATTCTCCGAGTCCGAGCATGAGGCCTGATTTAGTAGGAATGAAAGAGTCGTATCGCTTAACACGCTTGAGTAGTCCAAGCGAGCCACGGTAGTCGGCCTTTGGCCGAACTAAAGGGTAAAGACGCGGAACCGTTTCAAGATTATGGTTCAAAACATGGGGATATGCCTCCAGAACCGTCTGAAGGTCATTTTCATTCCCTTGAAAATCCGGAACCAAAACTTCCATAAGCGTACCCGGCATTCTTGCGCGGATTTCTTTAATCGTTTTTGAAAAATGACCGGCCCCGCCGTCAGTCAGATCGTCTCGGGTGACGGAAGTGATGACCACATAGCTTAATCCCAGGCTTTTCACGGCTTGGGCCACCCTGGCCGGTTCTCCGGAATCGGGCGGCCCTGACGGTCGTCCGTGGGCTACGTTGCAGAAACGGCAGTTCCTCGTGCAGCAGGGCCCCATAATTAGAAAGGTTGCCGTCTGTCGAGAATAGCATTCCCAGAGGTTGGGGCATCGGGCTTCCTGGCAAACGGTGTGAAGCCGGCTTTTACTCAGCAGACTTCTTACTTCTTCATAGGTGGGTCCTGTTGGAAGACGTCGTTTTAGCCAGGGGGGTTTTGCAACCCGCTGTTTATGTCGCTGATTATGATTCATCAATTTTCAACCACAAATCGTCTATCTTCAATTTCTCAAGGCGTGTCATCATCAGTGAAACTCCGAAAACTGCTTCCAGATGGTGCTTTACCCTCTCGCGTACTCGCTTCATGGATACTTTACGTGAAAGCTCACGCTCCATAGATGTAATCCCCGTATCCTGAAGACCGCAGGGATTTATCCACTCAAAAGGTTTCAATGAGATGCTGACGTTAAATGCCATGCCATGGAAACAAATACCCCGCCGAATAGCGATTCCGATGCTTCCCAGTTTATTGTTGCCGACCCACACGCCTCTGTTAATGGGATTCCGTACCGCCTTGATTCCCCAGTCTGCAGCAGTCCGAATCATAACCTCTTCGAGATTTTCAACATAATTGACGACTCCCAGCTTGGTAACTTGCAAATCGATAATGGGATACATGATAAGTTGGCCGGGTCCGTGAAAAGTAATATTCCCGCCCCGTTCCACTTGTATTACTGGAATGAGTGCTTTTTCAAGAAAATTTTCGGATACAGACAGGTTGTTCAACCCACCCCGGCGACCCAGGGTGAAAACAGGAGGGTGTTCCAATAATAACACGATGTTTTTATTGATAGTTTTCTGGTTTTTTGCAGCCACAAGATTACTCTGCAGATGCCATGCCTCCTTGTATTCTGTGGCAGGGAGCTCGATACAGAGCCATTTTCGGTCTGGTGCCGTTTCTTGAGCGTTTTGTATTCGGTTTTGACAAATTAACATATTATATTATATCCAGAAACTGCAATACCGTTTTATTAAATAACTCCGGGGCTTCAGCTGGAATAGAATGGCCGATTCCCGTGAGGTGGTCATGCCGCCCATCACAAATCATCGCCAGTTGCTTGGCGTCCGATTCCTTTACGAGCAGATCATCTGAGCCCGAAAGAACCAGGACTGGGCTATGGACATTTTGTGCGATTTGGGACAATGAAGGGTAAACAGTCATTGCCTCAAGATGGGCGATGAGTGCTTGTTTTCTGTTTCGCCTGACCATGGCTTTTACGATATTGTCCAAGATTTTTTGTTTTTGATTTAAAAATTTTTCCCCGAAAGCAACTGGAAGCGAAACCCATGCCAATGTCTCAAGATCAGAACTCTTTAGTATTTCCAGCCATGACTTCAAAATCAGCCTGGCGCGACAGGTCTGCCTTGCACTGACACTGCACAATACAAGCCGATCAACACATTCCGGTGAATAGACGGCACAGGCGAGTGCGACTTTCGCCCCATGGCTGAGCCCAATAAGATGTGCCTTTTCAACCCTTAGATGCTTGAGTAATGCGTAAAAATCCTCGGTGTGACCCCCCAGCGATAATTTCCCTTCCCCCGAATCGCTTTTTCCCTGGGCTCTGGCATCGTACATCAGCACCCGGAAGCGGTCCTTAAGGGCCATGCAATGTGTTCTCCAATATACGGTGTTCTGCATGGTTCCGTTTAGAAAAGCAACCACCGGCTTTGATGATTCAAATGCTTGCGTTTCGTAGTAAATAGAACAACCATCTTTTGTTTTGAAATATGGCATACTTATTTCATCCCGCCAGACAGGGCTTTCGGGCTGCGGTTACCTCATCCAATCTTTTTACTTTGCAGCTTTTTGGCGCATGGTGCAGCATGTCCGGGTTTTCCTTAGCCTCACTTACAATGGCCTTGAACGCTTCAATAAATTGATCGATATCCTCTTTAGACTCCGTTTCAGTGGGTTCAACCATGATGGCGCCGGGTACCACCAACGGGAAATATACCGTGGGCGGATGAAATCCGTAATCCATCAATCGCTTGGCCATATCCAGAGTTGCTATTTTTTGAGCCGCTTGATGTTTATCGGAAAAAACACATTCATGCATGCACGGTCTATCGTAGGGAAGATGCAATGTCCCTTTTAACATCTCCTTAATATAATTGGCATTCAACACAGCAAGCTGGCTGGCCTTTTTCAGATTTTCCGGCCCCATGCTGCGAATATAACTGTAGGCTTTTATTACAACACCGAAAGCGCCATGAAAGGCCGAAATTTTGCCTATGGAATTCGGATAATTTTCAGCGAGGATATAGGTGCCGTTTTCCTCGACCACGCGTGGGACAGGAAGAAATGGTTCAAGATGCTTTGTGACACTAACGGGACCTGAACCGGGTCCTCCACCCCCGTGGGGTGTTGAAAAAGTCTTGTGGAGGTTTAGTTGCATCACGTCTATCCCAATGTCTCCCATTTTTACCATACCCATGACCGCATTCATATTTGCACCGTCACAATAGACCAGCCCGCCTTTGGCATGGACGATTTCGGCGATCTTTTGGATATTTTCTTCAAAAAGACCCAGCGTGTTGGGATTGGTTACCATGATGCCGGCAGTATCTTGGTCCATGATTTCGGCGATGGCCTCCACAGAAAGGATTCCCTGTTCATTCGATGTTACGGGCACCGGACGGTAGCCACACAGCGATACGCTGGCAGGATTTGTGCCGTGCGCAGTATCCGGGACAATGATCTTTGAACGCTGCGATCCCTGTTTCTTGTGAAAGGCGTATATAATGAGCATTCCTGTGAGTTCTCCATGTGCTCCTGCCGCAGGTTGAAGCGTTGTCGCGTGCATACCGGTGATTTCGTTAAGGTATTGCTCAAATTCAAACATCATCTTAAGCGCACCTTGGGATAGAACGGAAGGAAGGAGGGGATGCGCCCCTGTAAATCCTGGAAGGCTTGCCTGTTTTTCATTGATCTTGGGACTGTATTTCATGGTGCATGAACCCAGCGGGTACATGCCGGTATCCACCCCGAAATTCCACTGGGCCAGTCTGGTATAATGGCGTACAACGTCAACCTCGCTCAAATCTGGAAAGTCAGGACCTTCACCGATAAGTTCTTCATCAAGGGAGCAGAGTTCAACGTCGCGACGGGGAAGAGAAAATCCGCATCTTCCCTTTTTCCCTTTTTCCCAAAGGAGAGGCTCATTAATTAACAGACCTGTAGTGCCTAAAGATTCTTTCATGATTTAACCTCCCTGACCAGGGCATCCATGTCGTTCTTTGATCTGGTTTCTGTAACGCACAAAAGATAATGATTGGCAAGTTCAGGATAGTATGGGGCCAGACAAAGGCCCGCTATTATCTTTTTCTCTAAAAGGTGCTTGTGAGTGGCTTCAAAGCCGAAAGGGAATTCAACAACAAATTCATTGAAAGTAGGGCTGTCGAAGGTAATAGTAAATCCCGCCTTTTTCAGTTCCTTTTTGAGATACTCGGCCTTGTCATAGTTGAGTTGGGCAAGTTTCCGTATGCCGGTACCCCCCACAGAAGCCAAATACATGGCAGCCGCCAGAGCACAGAGGCTGTTGTTGGTGCAAATATTGGACGTTGCTTTTTCCCGACGAATGTGCTGCTCCCTGGTCGCAAGGGTCAGCACAAAGCCTGTTTTTCCATCCAGGTCTTTGGTTTTACCGACCAGCCGACCCGGCAAGCTGCGCATGTGCTTTTTGCCGCTTGCGAGTATCCCCAGGGCGGGTCCGCCGAAGGAACGGGGAATGCCGAGGCTCTGTCCTTCCCCGCCTACGATGTCGGCGCCTTGACTCCCGGGGTTTTTTAAAAGACCATACGCCAGGGCTTCCGTGAAGGAAGCGACAAAAAGAATCTTTTTATCATGGGCCTTCTGCCCAAGGACCTGGAGATTTTCAATACATCCAAAAAAATTGGGTGACTGAATGGCAACGGCTGCAAGATCATTCATTTCATCAAGCCCGGTAGCATCGGTGACACCGTTATTTAGATAAGGAAGTTCCACAACTTCATAGCCGGTGGGCTCAAAATAGGTTTGAACCACGCGACGATATAAGGGGTGAATGAGACTTGAAATGGCGACTTTCTTTCGTTTGGTTATGCGAACCGCCATAAGGAGTGCTTCGGCCAGGGCCGTGGCGCCATCATAATGGGAAGCGGTTGCGACTTCCATGCCCAGAAGACGCGCAGCCAGTGTTTGATATTCATAAATCGCCTGGAGAGTTCCCTGGCTCATTTCCGGCTGGTAAGGGGTATATGATGTCACAAACTCGGAACGACCCAGCAGGTAAGATACCGACGCAGGAATAAAGTGTTCATAACTGCCTGCACCCAAGAACACTTTGTATTCCGGAGAAACTGCCATATTGTCGGAAAGCATGGACATGTGATCGTTTAACTCCCATTCACTCAAGGCCTCCGGCAGATTTAAATCGCCATTGAAACGGCAATCCTCAGGGAGTGTTGAGAAAAGATCGTCAAGGTTGTCAACCCCCAAAACCTGAAGCATTGAAAAAATATCTTCATCGGTATGAGGCAAGTAAATCATTTACTCTGCTCCTTTCAGCTTTTCCATACAGGCCACATGGGTCATGAGATTTTCCATTTCAGATAGATCGCCGGGATTGACCTCAACAAACCAGCCATCGCCATAGGGATTATTGTTTACCAGTTCAGGCGATTCTTCAAGAGCCGTGTTTACAGCAATAATTTTTCCGCTAACCGGCAGGTAGCATTCGCAAACCGCCTTGACGGATTCCACAGTTGCAAATTCTTCTCCCTGTTTAAAGGTATCGCCCACCTGGGGTAGCTCCACAAAAACAATGTCTCCGAGCTGATCCTGGGCATAGTCATCAAG
>CAZBOB010000211.1:0-5719 GCA_964492995.1 uncultured Desulfobacteraceae bacterium
CCCAAATAGTACGTCATTGCGTACGCTTTGTCAAGTTTTATAATGGAGGCATAACGGAAAGCTCAGCAGACTGCATGAAGCGCAGCGGAATGCAGCTCTGGTGCAGCGCCATGTTCTGTGCTGGTTTATTTACTTTATATTGAAGCAGCTACTTATTAACGCGAAGCAGAGTAGTAAGCTTTTTTAAGATTTCAAGAGTAACAGATTCAGGAATTTTATCAAAGAATTCGGCATTTCTTACTTTCCAGTCCAGACTTTTAACCTGATCGGATAAAATCGTGCCGCTTAACTTAAAATCTTTCGGTATATTGACTTCAAAAGGGTAACCTTTAATTTGGCTGGTTATAGGACAGAATAAGGCAAGACCAACTTTACTATTATAGGCACTTGGAGACAAAACCACAGCAGGTCTCCTTCCCGCTTGTTCATGACCGGCTTGTGGGTTCATATCTATCCACACGACATCGCCTCTTTCCGGAATATAATTATCCATGATTACCAAATCTCTTTTCCTGCTGGTGCTCCGGTGTCAAGTTCGCTATGCAGATTATTCTCCGAGACGCCTTTCAAAAGCTCTTCAAGCGAGTACTCTTTTTGGGCAATTGGGGAAATGATAATTTTGCCCTTTTCAATGGATATATCAACCAGTTCATTCTGCTTGAGGTTTACATTCAACGCAAATGATTTAGGGATTCTTAGCGCTAAGCTGTTGCCCCATTTTTGAATTTTAGTTTGCATATTGTACCTCGGTTAAAAAGGGTTCAATGTATATACATTGAATATACACACTTCCAGACGATAACGCAACACCTTTTTTCGATAGACACAGAACGAAAAGTTCACCAGCGCCGAAAGCCGGCAGGATTTTGGCGTCTGGTGCAGCGATATGTTCGCTTCAGCGATAGATGTGTTTACGGTGTCCAATTTTTACAACCCAGACCGTAAGTTCATCATCTTGAATCGAATATACAATACGATACCGCCCTTGGCGCAGGCGGTATCTGTCCTGTCCGGTCAATTTTTCACAACCTGGCGGTCGCGGATCTTCTGTGAGTTCCTCTATACGATTTAGGATTCTCCTCAGATCCTTTTTCGGGATGGTATCAAAATCTTTCTGCACCGACTTTTTGAAAAAAAGCTTATATACGGCCATCTTTTTTCAGCCTTTTGACCATTTCATCGTAGCTGATCAAAGGTTCATCAGCCCTTTCATCAAACGCGGCAAGGTCCTCAGCATCCTCGGCCAAAGCTTCTCTGACGGCTGCGTTCACCAGATCAGAGATTGAACGAGAGGTTTCGACGGCCTTTAATTTAAGAGCCTTATGCAAGACAGGGTCAAAATAGACCGTTGCACGTTTCGCGGGTGTAGCCATAATGTCACCTCCAATTGTTTTTTGACATTATAGCGCTAAAACATTAAAACGTCAACAGTTCGTTTTTAGAAGCTAACGGCGCGGATAATCAGCGGGCAAATAGGCCTAAAAACCAATGGTAGTTTTCGACGAACGCCTCAATCGGAACTTGATGTCGCAATTTGCGATTTCAAGTTGTCGAATTCTTCTTTGGTCAATTGAAAAACGAAATCGTCAGGAATGCCGGTCATCACAGCTTGACCTTGATGTCACAATTTGCAATGTCGAGTTTGTCAGCTCTTTTTAAGTGTGCGTTTTGGGGGTCTTGACCACCTAATGGGAGCAAGATGAAATTCACAGAAAATTGTTCAGTTGTGCATTGGTTATCGGGCATATAACCAGAAAACATAGTTTGAAGGAAATTATAACAATTTGAAATAATATATAAAATTATTTTTATTCACAATTCAAGCTTTGACCCCATTCATTACTCGATATAGAGACCGTAACAAACTTTAATATTTCTATTATTAATAAATTCAAATCGGTTGAGAGTTGGCAAATTATCATATTCAGCATAACCGCGTTTCTCACCGACTGGGGTGAAGCGCAGCGGCACACCAGTCTGATGCAGAAAGTTGTTAACTGAGCTTTACCGGTTTCCTGTTGTTTAACGCCGAAAAAAGGGCAATGGTTCCTTCTCTCAAACCATTAAGCTTAACTTCCTTATCGTTTAATAGCTCTAAAATTACAGATGGTGAAGATTTGCCATTTCCACCACGTATATTTTTAAAATATATATTTTTAATTTGTGAAAACTTTATCTCTTTTTTCCATAGAGGATAAACTAATGCGATTCTATCATCGAAAATATACATACCTGTAAATTCAATTAATAAGGAATAAACTATAAAACATAAGAATCCGCCGAAAATTAGAGCTCCAAATAAAAATCCAGAGTACCAGCTATAGGCTGTCAAGCCCGACATAAATATAAGGGATATACCAAAAAATAGACGAAGATGATTTGTTTTGTGAAATTTCCTTAGCTGTGAGTACTGTTTGGTCAAGTGAGGGATTTTTTTAGCAACGATATTGAGCAATTCAGACATTTTTTCCAATTGGTATTCCAACCTTATAACTTTTTGGTATCTATCCTTTAATATAAGCCGTTCGAGAATGTTATTTTCTTTTATTTCAAGAATATCGCTCCATTTAATAATTTCAATTTGATTTCCCGGAGAATGTAAGGAGATATAGTTCTCATCAACCTTTACAAAATTTTTTCGTTGCCTCCACGCATCAAGGAACATCTTCGTAAATATGCCATAACCAATAATAACGGGTATCCAAATCCACCAAATACGTAACAACTTTGGATCTATAAAAGGCATTATAATACTTACTATTAAACCACCACCAAAGAATACCAAACCAAATATAATTATACCTATAAAGGATTTATCGATGTTAAATGTCAGGTCTGAGTTGCTTAGTCCCATATAATCTTTCATCTAGTTAACATCCCGCCTGAGCAGCGGTCCAAAGCAGATCCAAAGCAGGACAAGCTTCTAAGACGTCTAGGTTAAACCGCGATTTTCCCGCCGGCTGCTCCAGGCAGATGTTATACCTTTCATAAATCAGTATTGGACACAAATTAAGTTTTCTAAATAAAAGATGCCTTTGTCATTTAATCTGATTTATGAAAATGGTGGCGGCCATATAATAAGATTAAATTCAAAAAATAAAGCAACAAACATACCAAAAATTAACGATATGATATTACATATATTTTTTTTAATGGGGGTTTTGATTTGCACATTTTTTTGTGCGGTATGCACAATTGTCTGTGCAAATGATGGGGCTATTTGTAGCGGTAGAAATGCCGATCATCACAACTTGACCTTGATGTCACAATTTGCGATGTCGAGTTTGTAACCTCTTTTTAAGTGAGCGTTTTGGGGGTCTTGACCACCTAACGGGCGCAAGATGAACTTCACAAAAAATTGTTCAGTTGTGCATTGGTTATCGGGCATATAACCACAAACCATAGTTTGAAGGAGCTTATAAACATTTGATATCATGTTAAAATTTATTTTATTTCACAATTCAAGCTTTGACACCATTCCACGCACTAATTCGCTGACACCTCCGAAGTAATTAAACGCCTGGCAATGAGCGCCTATCCAGTCGGGTAGAGACTGTGTCCAAGTAGCTTCGGCATAGGTGTAGTTTGAAGCGCCAAGCACAGCGATAAATACCTGTGACTCTCGGATTTTCTGGCTATCCAGGTCAAATACATCTACAGTCATGCCGGCGTAATCAACAAATGTTTTCTCTCCGGCACGGTGCTCCTGGCGCATAACCGGATCAAGACGGTCGGCCCACTGACGATACAGGTGGCAAAACTGACTGTATTGGTATCCATCTGGATACTGTTCTTTGTATTCCTGCCAGAGCAGCATTAGGGTGACACCTTTACGGCGCCGTTCACGGTGAATATATGACCAATCGACAACAGCTCTTTGAGCAGATGAAAGAGTCTGCACAGAAGGAAACAGCAGTTGTTCGAGCTTTATATCATCCAATGTTTCGGATAACGGCCAGCTCAAGTCTGTGGCTTTAAAACGCTGCAAATAGTCAGCTGCGGTGCTACGGCCAATTGCACAACTGACGGCTATTTCTTTGTAGGTGAGTTTGCAATCGAATCTTAATCTTAAAACTTCTCGGATTTTTCGCATGGTTAACCTCTTGGTCGGCATAGTCCCTCCTCAATAATTGATGTTGAGATAAAAGATAGCCGACGAGTTTAATGGTTAACCAGCGTCACTTTCAATAATACTTTATGTATGTATGATTTTTGTCCGGGATGCTCCGGAATCGGTGTCCGGGATCAATCGGAATCACCGTCCGGGATCAATCGGAATAACTGTTCGAGATCAAACGGAATGGATGTTCGAGATCGGTCGGAATATGCAGCCAAAAGATATCCAAAGTTTTCCTCCATTATATACTTAACGACAAGCTTACAGGCCGGGCGTTTTGTGTGCCCGGTCCTTGTAAAGCGAATGGTTCTATTGAATCATTCATTTTCAGTTGTTATTTCTTCTTTAGGAGGCTCATCTGGTTTAATCCCCATCACTGCAGGATTAAATTGCATCACATATCCACAATTGACGCAGGAAATAGAAACAAGCGGTATACCTCCATGGTAAAAAAAGCGAGTTGTACGAAGATCTATACCGATCTGCAATGTTGATATATCGATCAGAGTCCATTGCCCATTCCCGCAAGCATGACATCGCATATTCCCACAACGGGTTTGCAGCCATTGTTGCACTATTACCTTGTCATCCTCTTTTAATTGCATTTTGCCACTCCTTGATCAATTTGTTAAATCCTGTATTGAAATATGACTCTATGAAAATACCTTCTCCCGCCCTGAATTCTTGCACCCAAGTATCGAATGCTTCCTTGTTCCCGATGAAATATAACTTAGCCTTTGTTCTTGCTATTGGTTCCCAAATATGGCTGTCTTCAGGCAAAGGGTTAATACCAATGCAGGTCACAGTTTTTGCTAGAGATATGGCCTCACTCCACTTTTTTTGTTGCTCCATTATGATCCTTGGGGCGATTTGAATCGGTTTTCCTTTCATAAATAAGCACATTGAAGGATATAGGCCTTGATTGACGATACATTTCTCAATAACTTCATTGGTATCCAAGAATGCTTTGAGTCCTCCTTCAAAAGTGACACCTTTTGTAAAAGTTACTCCGTCACTGGCCTCAATGTTTTTAGAAAACCAGTTGGTCGACCCGTGCAATTTCCAAACTGGTACAGAGTCTTTACTTCCATAATCCCAATAGGATACCTTTCTATTTTGATTTAAGAGGCAAAATTCCAGTATACAATCATAATTAAGGGTTGAGAAAAGAAAACCTTCAAGCAAACTGAGTTCGATCATTCTCTTTATCAAGAGGTCATACAAACTCTCATGCGAATATGGTCGGAGTTGAATAAGATAAACTGCCATATCTTTCATAAGTGGGGCGATCCCTTGAGAGTGATGTTCATAGACAATATTCATTCCTTTTTCAAAATCGGCAGCAAAGACTACATCAATTTCATGTGGAAGTCTGCCCCAAGATGCAGGGAAGAAATCTTTCAATCTATTATACAATTGATTTCCTAAGGGTGGTTTCTCTGGGATGATATCACCCGCTCCGAAACTTGCACCCGCTCCGAATAGAATTACGTGCGCTTTCATAAAAATATTAACCTACAGTATCTATTTTCCATTACACAATAGAACGAGAAGCATCACCGGGACCAAAAGTCGCAAGGCTTTTGGGATTTGGTGCATGCT
>CAZBOB010000212.1:0-5710 GCA_964492995.1 uncultured Desulfobacteraceae bacterium
TTCGCTTCGCTCACAATTGGAATGTTGGAATATTGGAACACTGGAATATTGGGTTATGGGCCTCCGGCTCGGAGAGTCTACGGCTCAGAGAGAAAATGGAAAGTTGGGTTATTGTAAAATTCCTCTTGGCGGGAATTAAATAGAGGAATGTCATCTTCTTTAAATCATCATTCCAATATTCCATCATTCCATTATTTTTATCCCGTGAAACTTTTTTTCTATTTCACTGGGGCCATGGCCGAGTTAAAAATATAAGCCTAAAAAATACCTTAATTTTCAATAAATTGTAGAATTTCCGAGACGTTAAGTTAATGAAAAATCACGAATCAATAAAAGCAAACGCTCCCAAAAAAGTTCTGGTTACAGGGGCTGGAGGTTTTTTGGGCAGAGCCATTGTAAAACTGCTTGTGCAAAGAAGCGATCATGTCCGAAGTTTTTCCCGCAACCTTTACCCCGAGCTTGCGTCCATGGGTATTGAACAGATACAGGGCGATATCTGTGATAACACTGCGATTGAACAAGCATTAAGGGGCGTGGACCTTGTTTTTCATACCGCAGCCAAAGCCGGAATCTGGGGGAATTATTCCGACTACTACAAAACCAATGTAACCGGTACCCTAAACGTTATTGCAGGCTGTAAAAAGCATCATATTTCAAGGCTGATTTATACAAGTTCGCCCAGCGTTGTCTTTAACGGTACAGACATGGAGGGGGTTAACGAATCTGTTCCATATCCGGCAAAATATCATGCTCATTACCCGAAAACAAAGGCGATTGCCGAACAGTATGTACTCAAGGCTGCCGGCAAGGGGTTAATGACAATTATTTTGAGGCCTCATTTGATATGGGGACCACGGGATAAACATTTTGTCCCTAGGATTATCGCAAGAGCGAAACACCTGATAAGAGTGGGTAACGGTAAAAACCTTGTAGACACGGTTTACATAGACAATGCTGCGGATGCCCATATTCTGGCTGCGGATGGTTTGGAAAAGAACCCGAAACTTTCCGGAAATATGTATTTCATCAGCCAGGGAGACCCTGTTCCTTTATGGGATATGATAAACGATATTTTAAAGGCGGCAGGTCTCGCTCCTGTCAAGCGTTCAATGCCCCGCAGGATGGCATGGCTGACCGGATTTATACTCGAATTCGCATACAGAACTTTTAATATTAGCGGAGAGCCCCGGATGACGCGTTTTCTGGCAGATGAGCTCGCAAAAGCCCACTGGTTCGATATCAGCGCTGCCGGAAAAGACCTGGGATATACCCCCCGGGTCTCAATAAAAGAAGGTCTTCGCCGCCTTGAAAGATGGCTTCAGAACAGATAGTTAGTGTCCATCCATAAACGGCATCTTTCGGCCTCCGGCGGCGTTCTCACTCGTTTTCAATCCTCGAAATAGCGCGCTATGCCTGCGGTTGAAAACTCGCTCGGGCCTTACCGGAAACCAAAATCTGCCGTTTCTGGATGGACACCAGTTAATATTACGTTTTGTTCTGATTCGTCCGTGCAAAACAAATAAAAAGGCATCCCATTTTGCTTCAATGAGATGCCTTTGATAACATGATTTTTTGGAAACTAAGCTTTTTGGACGTTTTTTGCCGACGGTCCGCGGTCGCTTTCTTCCACGTCAAAAGTCACCCGTTCTCCTTCAGCCAGGGTCTTGAACCCATCCATAGTAATGGAAGAGTAATGGACAAAAATGTCCGTACCATCTTCCTGTTCAATAAATCCAAACCCTTTTTTGTCACTAAACCACTTTACAATCCCGTTTGCCATAATTATGACCTCCTTTTAAATCCTTTCATTTATAGTCCCAAGCTTCAGGTCGTCACGCCGGCAAAGGGAAAAATCCTTTAGAGCGAAATCAACCCGCAGAAACCGCCGGGCCCTTATAATCCTTGTAATTCAATAAAATGCTTCATGGCAAATATCAAGGCAAATGTCAAGGCAAAATAGTTACCGAACTGGCTCATGTTTGGAAATTAACCTTTATATGCTGTGGCTCAAAGCGACCCGTCGGTTGTTTCTTTTTGATCGTGTACCAGCCGGAGAGGATATTTGTTGCCGTGATCAAATTCAAGCTGCAGGCGATATTTATCGATTTCAGCATGGCTGTCTATGGCTTTTTTCGCCAGAAGATACTTAAGATAGATTATCCATATGATAAGACCCAAAAAAACCATACCAAAAGATAAAAAGATCCATTTGTATCGGGCCAGGGTTTCAACACCGAGCCTTCCGACATGAACGATCAGATTGGGCACAACCCAGTAAGACAAGACCCCAAGTAATACAAGGAATCCGATGGTAAAGATGTTGAAACGGCTGAATGCGGCGATGACTTTTTCAAAACGGTATTCATACTCGTTTTTTTTCACATCATATTCACCTGAACTCTGTTCCTTATAAAAAAGGTATAAATATGCTTGAACAGCAAACGCAAATAAAAGAATAGCACCAATAGGAATACCCACGGCCGCCACGAACCAGGCTCTGAACGGAAAAGGGACGTCCTTGGTTGCAAGTTTAACATGATATTGTTCAAACGGGCCGAAAGTTTTTTCAAAATAATATTTATTGAAATCACTTAGATTCTTACCGTCTGTTTCATGTATTACGTTCCCATTGGCATCAATCACTTGAAGCCATGATTTGCGTCCGGATTTCATGACTGCAAGCGCAAAAATTTCAAGTTCAACCAGAAAAAGAACCACTGCAATTATAATAAACAGTGTTCTGTTTTCTCTGATGAAAGTTGCAATTTTCTTTTCTTTTAACATTTTTTAAGAAGCAAGGTTATTCTTTAGGGTGGCACTCGATGCAACCGGTGGGGCCGGTTTTAGGCAGCTCCGCTTCATGGGTTGCAAATGACATTTCCATTTTTTTTCTCTTGATTTTTATCTCTTTGTGACATCCAATGCAGTTTTGATGAAAGGCATACTTGTAATATTTTATTCCCGTACCCGTATAAGCCATGTATTTTGTAGGCTTTTTCGGTGATTTGAGCAAATCATGACAATTTGAAGTTGTACAATTGGTAATTTTGGCATTCCCTTTCCATTTGTGATGACAGGTTCGGCAATCAAAAAGAAAGTGCTTGGAATGATTGAATTCAACAGGAGACTTTTTCTGTTCGACAGAAGCATCCGGTTTAAGTATGATAACACCCATGGGTACGATCATATCCTCTTGATTTTGTTTGCTATATTCTATATCTTGGCCGACAACTTGAAATGATATCCCAAAAACAAAAACCATAATCAAACACAATACACCGATTCGTATTCTCTGCATCCTCTTCCTCCTCATAAAAAAGCAAAAAAAAAATTGCCTTATATTATCTTTCTAATTAAAAATTTCAATAAAAAAATGGTCATCTCGGGTTTTTTTCCGGATACTATGGATTTCCTATCATTATTAGAAATTCTTTATCCATTTAACCTGTTGAAAAAAAAAGATCGCATTCAGATAATTTCAACGGAGCGACAAAATTCCTGCCGCGACCTCGCATGAGAAGGAACTCACCCGAACGTTTATGGCTTTTTTATTTCATAAAAATAAAATGTACGAAATTCCGGTGTCATCGTTTATAGTTACTTGACAAAAAGATTCAACTCGGGTAAGTGAAAAAAGCTTGTTCCTGACAAACGAGGAAAAAAATGAAACTTATATTTTGGTGGTGGTGGCGAAGTTAATAAAGCTTGCTCACCATTCTGAGTAAAAATAAAAAATTTAGAGCTGTGAGAAGCTTCGCTCATCGACCCGGAAGTAGCTCATAGCTCTTTTTATCTAAAAGCCGGTGCTTCTTCTCAGATTACCGGCTTTTTTATTCTAACTCGATAGGATCAACGGTCGGGGTGTTTTTCTTATAAAGCTTTGTAAATAGCGTAATGAATGATCAGCAGCGAAATCATACACTGTTTGAATACATTAGGGATCGTTAAGATAGAACAGCGGTATTTTGTGTTCGTAATTAAAATGCGTTAAGCGAGTAGTCATATAACCTATTTATTTAAAGCCATATTTTCTGTTCTTTCTTTACGAACCCTTATGTATGAGTTTGTATGATGTAGTGGCTGATTATTCATGGAGCGATTGAATCGAAAAAACTCCCCGATCTTTCAACTTGATAGTATAGGAATTTCCTTTTTAAGTCGGCAAAGCCGCGTTATATAGAATTGCGAAGCGATTGTATAACGGTAGGAGTTTATTATGAGTTTTATTCCTTATGATTTGAACGATGACAAATTAAAAAAGATTCAGCGTGAAGGCCTTAAATGGACGGTAGGCCACGCTTATAATAATTCGTCATTCTATAAAAAGAAACTCGACGATGCAAGCATACGACCTGAAGATATCCGGTCGCTTGAAGATATCGAACACCTCCCTTTTACCGATAAAAACGATTTGCAGCAAGAATATCCTTTTCCTTTAAGGGCGGCACCTTTTGAAGATATTGTCCGGGTTCATGCTTCTTCAGGGACCACCGGGAAGCGCAAGGTGCTTTGCTACACACAAAGAGATATTGATGTATGGGCGGATATTTTTGCCAGATGCTATGAACTTGCGGGCTTAACCCTCGAAGATCGTGTGCAGATAGCCGTGATCTATGGTTTATGGACTGCAGGTGTGGGATTTCAGGCAGGCTGTGAACGGTTCGGAGCCATGGCAGTGCCTATAGGGCCTGCAAACGCGGAAATGCATTGTGAGATGATGGTAGATATGCAAACCACTGTTTTCTGTTCCACGGCATCTATGGCTCTGCTCATGGCCGAGGAGATTCATAAACGCAACCTTTTATCCAGCATCAAAGTTAATAAGATTGTCCTCGGAGCGGAACGCCACAGTCTTTCAATGCGAACACGCATCAAAGAACTGATGGGTGTTGAGCATATTTTTGATATTTACGGGTTGACCGAACTTTATGGGCCGGGCACGGGCCTCGACTGCGTGCATCACAATGGAATCCATTACTGGGCTGACCATTTTATTTTTGAGATTCTCGACCCGGAAACACTAAAACCGGTGCCTTACGGCCAACAAGGAGAACTGGTTGTCACCACCTTAAGCAAAGAGGGAAGTCCGCTGATTCGCTACCGCACACATGACGTTACACGCCTTTTAGATCAGAAATGTTCCTGCGGCGTGCCGTTACCTATGCATGACCGGATCCTCGGCCGTACGGATGATATGTTTATATACCGGGCGGTAAATATCTATCCGGGCCAGATCGAACATGTGCTAAGCAAGGTGGAAGGGATTGGCAGTGAATATCAGATACATCTCAAACAACGGGAAAGCGGACGGGATATGATGCTGATCAAGGTTGAACGGGGAGCAGATACGGACAACGCCAACGACATGCATTTAGCCGAACGACTGGAAACGGAAATCCGGCGCAAAATACTGGTGAGGTGCCGGGTGGAGATTTTGGACCATGGAGACCTGCCTCGCACGCAGCGAAAGAGCCAGAGGGTATTTGATCACAGGAATAATAGCTCAAATGAGGCTTAGTCAAAATTTCTTATGATCAATACGGGTTAGAATACAGATATTTATTTTTTTTAAGAGGAATTTTACAATAACCCAATTTTCCACTATTCCATTATTCCAATATTCTCCCGCTATATAGCGGGATGAGCAAACCGAACTAATTTCAGAACTCCTGACCTATGTATGTATTTTCGAGGTGTTATGAAAGCTCGG
>CAZBOB010000213.1:0-5645 GCA_964492995.1 uncultured Desulfobacteraceae bacterium
ATATGATTTTGCGTTTCGACGGTCGTCCTTTTACACTAGATGTTCTGTTAGAAAAGGTAAAGGAGGTGCTCTCGTGACAACAGTAAAAGAATTAGAAACCTATGCCCAAAACACATGGTGTCCGGGTTGTGGTAATTTTGGTATTTTAAATTCTATCAAAAAGGTCTTAGCCGATCTTACAGAAGAAGGCCTTGACCTTAGCAAGATGGTCCTGGCATCCGGGATAGGGTGTCATGCCAAGATAGTAGACTATATTAAAGTGAATAGCTTTTACTCCATTCATGGGCGAGTCCCTCCTCCAATTAGCGGGATCAAGCTGGCCAATCCGGATTTGGTGGTAATCGGTCATGCCGGTGACGGAGATGCTTATGGCGAGGGTATCGAACATCTTATCTTTAGTGCCAAGAGAAATATTAATGTGACTTTTATCGTCCATAACAACCGAGTGTATGGACTCACAACCGGTCAGTTTACCCCTACCAGTCCCGCAGGCTTTAAAGGGCGATCAACCCCCGGGGGAAGCCCTGAAGAACCCTTGAATCCCATCGATCTGATGCTTGCTTCCGGAGCTACCTTTGTGGCCAGGGGCTTTGCGGGTAAACCAAAGCATCTCCAACTCTTGATTAAAGCCGGCATCAAACACCAGGGCTTTGCCTTTATTGATGTTCTGCAACCCTGTTTTACTTTTTATAATACGTATGATTTTTACAACAAAAGGGTCTACGAGCTCACAGACAAAGCACATGATTCTTCCGATAGAGAAGCCGCTCTTGCCAGGGCCCGAGAATGGAGTTACGGAGAAGGTGAGCGCATTCCCATCGGCATCTTTTATCAGGTAAGAAGACCCACTTACGACGAAAAGCTTTTAAAAGGGAGAATTCCTATTAAATTAAAGCCGGGGAATATAAGATCGATCCTTAAGAAACACATTTAGCCCGAATCTTTCATGAAAAATTTCGAGAGGCCTTTTTATTAGTAATTAAAACGGTCTGTTATTTACAATTATTAAAAAGGCAATCCCGGAGATATTAAGTGTGGAATCGGTGTAGTTTCAGAAGCATATCGTCTATTATTTTGGATAACGGAGGATAACATGTCACTTAAAGGGAAAAAAGTCATTATTTTAGTAGAAGAAATGTTCAACGTCTTTGAATTCTGGTATCCTTACTATCGATTAAAGGAGGAAGGCGTGGAAGTTACGGTGGTTGGCTCCGGTAGTTCAGATGTTTATACTGGCAAACCGGGGACACAGGCCAAAGTGGATGCCAGCGCTGACCAGGTATCTGCTAAAAACTTCGATGGGATTATAATTCCAGGTGGGTACGCACCGGACATGATGCGCCGGTATCCTGCCATGGTCAATTTAGTTAAAAATTTTTTTAATGCCAATAAGACGGTAGCTGCCATCTGTCATGCCGGATGGATGCTGGTTTCTGCAGGGATACTGCCTGGAAAGAAGGTAACTTCTTTTTTTGCAATAAAAGACGATTTAATCAATGCCGGAGCCGAATGGGTGGATCAGGAAGTGGTTGTGGACGGAAAACTGGTAACAAGTAGGATGCCGGATGATCTTCCGGCATTTATGAAAGCCGTGATTGATTTACTACAATAGAGCGAGACCTTTGAAAACGCCCCTTTTTGCCTCCCCCGCTATGCCCTGCGTGCCCTGTAGCTCCGGAAGATGGTACTGGGGTGAAATTTGCAATAGCAAGAGTTTGTCCCGTAGCTTCGGCAAATGGTACTGGGACGCAACGTATTTCACCGGGGTAGCTCCTTTCACAAATCGAGCCATATATCGGCTTCGCTTCCGCAATGGCTGCAAACCGAATGCCCCTTGGTTTGTTTCTTAATAGTTTTCGAAGCCGGTTTTGATTCGACCTGAGGGATTTCTTCTTCAGGCTCCAAAGAGCATGTAATAATCATTTCGGCTTCGTTGCCGCAATTTTTACAGGTACAGACTTGTTTAAACTTTTTTTCTGCCATAACTCTGCTCTCTTTTCACTGGCCCACGCTCACCAGCGGTTTAACTGTTTTGATCATCACCGACCGTATTCCAAAGGCGGTTGTTGAAATTTTGGTTTCACTCATAGGGTTTCACATCATGTAATATATAAAGAGATAGAAGTTTTTCTAAGGGAATTTGGTACGGAATATTGAATGTCTTCGGTGTAATCCAGCCTGCTTGAAACATAGCCTTCTTCCCCTGCTATCTGTAAATTCTGTATTTCTTTAAGTAACTGACAATCTTTGGCACAATCTTTTTTCGGTAGATCTTTCTTGGGACAATTTTTACAGGGTGAAGAAATCATAATTCCTCCTTTAACCTATTATCTTATGGGTATTTTTTTTATTTCTTCAAAAAGCTCATCCATATCAAAAGGCTTATCGATAAATCCGTTACAACGATGATGCATGGCCTCAATCACAAGACTTTTATCGCCATATGCCGTCATTATTATTACCGGTATGGTTCTATTGTTTTTACGAATTTTTTGCAGAAGTTCTATTCCGTTCATTTCCGGCATAGCGTAATCTGTTAAAACAATATCAATTTTATTGTCCTTGACAAGACGATCCAGAGCTTCTTTGCCGCTGATCGCTTCAACAACCTGGTATCCCCTGGTTCTCAATCCCCTTCTCAGTGTTTTAAGCTGTACTCTTTTGTCATCAACAACAAGGATGGTTTTCATATCTTGTCTTTCTTTACAAAATGAATGGTCACTCCTTTAATTACCATATGTGCATATACTTTTTTGCAACTTATCATGATCGTTAATAAATCTGTAAAGGGTTGCCCGTCCTACATTAAGAAGTCTAGCAGCTTTTGCCTTGTTGCCGCCTGTTTTTTTTATGGCGGACTCGACTTGCACTCTGTCCAGTTTGCGTGAAGGCCCGCGTATGGTTTGAAAAAGGCGGTTGTCATTAATCTCCATGGGAAGATCATCAGGGGTTATCTCATCACCCTTGCTTTTGACAAAAGCAAACTGAATGGCATTCTGAAGCTCCCTGACATTGCCGGACCATTTATATTCGGTGAGCAACATCATGGCTCTATCTGAGGCAACAACAGAGTTCCGGTTATACTGTCTGGCGGCCTGTTTTAAAAAATGATCAGCCAGAAGCGGAATATCGCTTTTTCGCTCACGAAGCGGGGGAATCGAAATGGGTACGACGTTAATTCTGTAGTACAGGTCATCCCGAAATCTGTTTTTTTTCATCTCCTCTTTAAGGTCTTTATTGGTTGCACTGATAACCCTTACATTAATCCGAACCGTTTTTTCTCCGCCCACCTTTTCAAATTTTCCGTCCTGAAGAAAACGCAAGAGCTTTGCCTGCATGTGCTTTGAAAGTTCAGCAACCTCATCCAAAAAAATGGTGCCGCCGTCTGCCAGTTCAAACCTTCCCTTTTTATCACGAATGGCGCCGGAGAAAGAGCCTTTCACATGTCCGAACAGTTCGCTTTCAACAAGCCCTTCCGGCATAGCTCCGCAATTGATCGGTACAAAAGGCCCATCTTTGCGGGAACTTGTCTTATGAATAGCTTCGGCGACCAGTTCCTTTCCCGTGCCGGTTTCGCCGAAAATATGAACAGGATAATCGTATTCGGCAACATTGATGATTTGCCGAAAAACCTCGATCATTTTTCTGTCCCTACCGATAATTCTTGAAAAATTAGATGGTTTTTTATCTCCAGTTTTACGGTTACCTGAATCTGAAATATCCCTGAATGATATAATTTCTCCGGGTGTGTTTCGATTATTACTGTGCTTTTTTAGGATCTCAGCTTTCATTTGTCGGTAATGGATTCGCTCGGAAGTTTATACGCTGGATACTGTCTTTTAGACGGAACGTTATTCGGACAAATACTATAGTTGTTTTATAGAAACTGCTTTTTCTTTAAGCATAAAGTATGCCAACAGGAAAGAATGACGGGAGAAGGGTAATAAACGCTGAATAATCAATAGGATGGAGGGGTAAAATTCCCGCTGGAAAGTTACTGGACTGGCGGTAACCGGGTCGTTCAGGTATGCAAAAATTGCATACCCAAATACAATATCATAGGTATAATCAAATGTTTATTTTCAAACTATGCAAAAATTGATAATCTATATTTGAGTAAGCCCTTACTTCACACCGTAACATCTCAATAAATTATGGATATGGGTCAATATGATTATTTCATACACCAGAACTTATTGAGAAGTTACTTCACACCATAGATCTTGAGTTTTTTTCTGAGGGTATTCAGGGCAATATCAAGCAATCTTGCGGTTTGGGACTTGTTGTTTCCGGTTTGATTATAAACGTTGAGGATATAGGACTTTTCCATTTGTGCAAGAGGGACTACCGGTGCTGTTCCCGGCCGATGTTTCGGTTTTGTCTTTGATTTTTGCTTTTGAATATTGCCGGGAAGGAATATTTTAGAGATTTTTCGTCCCTGGGCAAGATTTACGGCCGATTTGATAATGGACTTCAGCTCTCTGATATTCCCCGGATAATCATAATTAAAAAGCAGAGTCACGGCGTCTTCTTCTATGCCGGCATTTTTATCTTTACCCAGAAACTCGTTCAGGAAATGGTTGGCCAGCAAAGGGATGTCTTCTTTTCTTTGCCTGAGAGCCGGCAGATGGAGCCATCCTCCTTTCAGGCGGTAGTACAAATCCTTTCGAAACTTCCGGTTGGCCATCCGTTTTTCCAGGTCCTCATTTGTTGCGGCAATAAAACGGATATCCGTTTTCCGTGGGGTGTCTGTTCCGAGCTTTATATATTCTCCGTCCTGTAAGACCCGCAACAGCTTTCCCTGAAGCTCCATTGGCAGGTTGCTTATTTCATCCAGAAACAGCGTGCCCTTGTTTGAGTGCTCAAGATAGCCTGTGCGATCTTTTTCAGCTCCTGTAAAAGCTCCCTTTGTGTGTCCGAAAAATTCGGCATCAAAAAGGGAACCCGTGAGCGAGGCCATGTTGACGGGAGTAAACACGGATTTTGACCTTGGACTGGCCGCGTGAACCGCTCTTGCCAGAAGTTCTTTTCCTGTTCCGCTCTCTCCGGTAATCAATATTGGAATATCGCTTGCCGCATGAAGTTCGGCTTCTTTTAATATTTTCAATACATCCACCGATCCGAAGATAATTGATTTGAAGGCATGTTCATGCAAAAGTTCCGGCAGGCGAGTTCCCTTGCCGATGTCCGTAATATTAAACAGCCGCTTTCTTTCAAGAGCACGGTTGATTGATAAAACAAAATCATCCTTTTCAACAGGTTTGACAAGGTAATCGTAGGCCCCTCTTTTCATAGCACTGACTGCAGTCACCGCTTCATCCAGGGCCGTAATCATGATGCATTCGGTTTCAGGGCTATTGTTCTTTATGACTTCAAGAAGTTCCAGACCGTCCATGCCGGGCATAGATACATCGATCAAGGCAATATCAAAGGGTTCACCCTGTTTAAAAACTGAAACCGCTTTATCAGGGTCATGTTCAAGTCTAATGGATGTAAAGCCGGAAGTGATCAGAGCCCTCCTGATGCTTTTGAGAAAGGTCTGATCGTCGTCTATGGCTATTATACGGTTTTGCAAGCCACCCCCAATTCTTAACTAGTGTCCATCCATAAACGGCATCTTTCGGCCCCCGGCGGCGTTCTCGCTC
>CAZBOB010000214.1:0-5602 GCA_964492995.1 uncultured Desulfobacteraceae bacterium
TCATATCTCACTGATGGTAGAGATATTAAAATATAGTCGAATCATCAAAATACTTTTTGAAATAAATATATTATGATCGTTCTTGGTTTTGTTTACGCTCAATTAGGGTATTATTGTTCGGTAATCATTAACGATCACCCGTCTACTTACTAAAACCTAAATTGAATGATTATATCTTATCTGATCTTTTGAAGGATTACAAATTGTAAAGGAAAGAAAAGAATATTTTGACTTCAAGTATTATATTACCTGAATTTTGCACGAGTCGGAGGCTTTCATATGCAAGGCATTTAAGGGCGAAGTCATAGTGAACTATTACGAGCCCTTAATAACGCAGCAGATGGAAGCCTCCGGCTCGCCCTTTGGGTGAAAATTAATGAATAAAAAAGATCATCATCCGATTTACCATCTGGGTAAAAAGTATGATTCTATGATTTTGTTTAAAGCCGCTTCAACTAAGTCGTTTAAAAACTCTCATTAATTTTCATGCAAGATTCAGGTATTAACAAAGACATTCAGGAGATGAGGTCTTACTTCGGAGTATCTAAAAATGCTTGATCGTAAAACCATTAACCCTGAACCGTGAACCTTTTAACGGTGAACGCTTACAAGATTTCAAACAGTTTGCCCAACAAATTCTCCGTTATCTGGACTCGTAATATCTGGATCTTGCAAGTAACTTGATGCCTTATATTTGTGATTTTAGACACAAAACTCCAAGGCAGAGCCATCTATCTCTGAACTGGCTCTCCGAGGCCTACTCTCCGAGCCGTAGGCACTACGAACCGGAGAGCCAACATTCCAGTGTTCCAATATTCCAACATTCCAATTGTGAGCACTTCGTTTCTCAGCATAAACTCAGCGAACTAACTTGTCCCATTGATTGTTTAACCCTAAATGATCGTAAACAAAATGGGAAAAATATTTTATGTGTTTGATTTATTATGAATTTTAGTAGATTCAGATGCATTTTCATAACTCTTCTATAAATGAGATATAAATTAATTCAAAAATCCCATTTTGTTTACCCGTTGGGAAAGCCGATGATACCCCATCTTCTTCGTTATCAAGGGCTCGCAGTAGACGACTACGACTTCGCCCTTGATGCCTCAAATCTGGGGCATCCTCGACTTTCGCTCATTTAGGGTTTAAGTTATAATTTCATTCGGCTCGGGCTAACGCGTGTTAAAGCCCTTCAAACAGTCAGTCGGTTTCCAAGAGAAACACGCCGTCGCTACGCTGCACCGAAATCAAATGCGTTTACCCTGAAGTTACATCGAAAATATATTGACATATTATAATATATGTGTAAGTATACTTTATTCTAAATACTACACGTCTCGTAATAACAAATTTATCCCTTTCGAAAAAAGTTAATGCAGATTTTAAGGTGATAAAATTTCATAAAGAGGTATTCAAATTGGCGCAACTGGCTATTTACGTGGATGATCAACTTGCGGAACGGCTGGACAAAGCAGTGAAAGCCTCCGGAAAATCCAAGTCCAAGTGGGTTGCGGATGCGATAAAACGGTCTTTGCAGGATCAATGGCCGGAAGGGTTTTTTGAGCTTGCCGGCAGTTGGGAGGATGATGTCGGACCCAAGGAAATTATGAGCAGAATCCGAAGCGGAATGGAAGTGCCTGAAAAAAGAGAGAATCTTCGCTGATGCAATACCTTTTGGATACAAACATATGCATTTATTTTTTAAATAGAACTTCCGAACGATTAATATCACAATTTAAAAACGTCTCACCATTAGTAATAAAACTCTCTACCATTTCGGTAGCTGAATTGTTTTACGGGGCAGAAAAAAGCAACGCGAAAAAAAAGAATTGGGCGATCGTCGAAAACTTTGTATCCACTTTTGAAATAATACCATTTGATGAAAAGAGTTCTAAGATATACCCAAAGATCAGAGCTTCACTGGAAAAATCCGGCAATCCCATAGGTCCAATGGATCTTTTAATCGCATCAATAAGCCTTGCCAACAATTTTAACCTTGTAACAAATAACCTCAAAGAATTTAAAAGAGTAAAGGGTCTGAAAGTGGAAAATTGGGTTTGATCCGGCACGGTGTCAGACCTTTGAAAAATGTCAATTTTTGTTTAATTTCAAGAAAGGCGATAATTTTAACCACCCCAGTACGATCTGCCGGACCTACGGGGCAGGCAGGAATACATTGAGTATTTTGAGGATTAACCCGCCAAAGTTCGGTGGCGGGTTAAAATTTGAGCCTGTTGACAAATCCCGCTCAGCGGGGACGCAGAAATTGAGCAAAAAGGGGCGTTTTGCAAAGGTCTCGGTGTCAGGTATGAGGTTATTTCAGTCTTCTTAAAAGGGTAATAATTTCCTGGCCAAATTCCTCTTTCTGCCAGTATCTTATTTCTTTTATTCTATCGAGGGATCTTCTATCCACGGGATTTTGTATTGCAATAGAGGTAATGAGCGCATTATTACAAATTATCCCGGGATCTATTTTAAGCGCCCTGACCTTCTTAGTTCTCCAGGATTTTAGGGCTGTTATCCGTTCCGGCACTTCATAGGGCAATGCCTGCGCCTTTTTTTTCGGATACACCGGAAGGTTGCTTTCAGGAATTTTCAAAGCCCGGGCCACCACTTTAATCAAGTCATTGCCGTACATATTGATCTGTTTCCCACTCAAAGCCTTTATTCCTTTTAAGCGCCGTAAGGTTACCGGTTTTGCCGTTGTAATTCTCATAATTGAATCGTTGCCGATAATTTTAAATAGCGGCTTATCTTTCTTTTCTGCAATACCCTTTCGAAACTGCAACAACGCTTCAAGCACGGCAAGGCTTTTGGACTTAAGACGTCCCGCGCCTTTGAATTTTAAAAATAACGGCTCTTCATCCGATAAAACCGGTCTGACCTTGCTTAAACAATTGCATTCTTCAAGCACCCAGGCCAGACGACATTTTTTTTCAAGCTCTTTTTCACAAACCTGGGCAAGCGTAAGAAGATATTTAACATCACCGGCAGCATAATCGATCATCTCTTGGGGCAACGGCCGTTGCGACCAGTCTTTTTTCCGGCATTTTTTGTCAAGAGTTATGTTTAAATATTTCTCTACTATAGCTTCCAGGCCCGTTTCCTTAATTCCGAGGAACCGGCATGCAAGCTCGGTGTCAAAAAGATTATTTATCTCAATGGTAAAATCACGGAAAAGACTGCGCACATCATAATCAGCCCCGTGAAAAATCTTTTTGATATCATGATTAGAAAAAAGCGGTTTAAGGGGAGATAAATTTTTAACCTGTAGAGGATCCACCACAATAGTCGATTTTTCCGTGGCCATCTGAAGCAGACAAACCTTTACTTGAAAATGGTACATTGAGTCTGCTTCCATGTCAACGGCGACGGCCTTTCCCTTTTCAAGGATTCTTACTGCTTTTTCAAGTCCGGCTTGGGTATCTATTATCTTATAGTCGGTTCTCATTCAATTTTCACTTGACCTGCTGGATTATTTCACCTATTTTGACAAATTTGACTTTTTTTATATATTAAACAATAGTAAATATATCCTTTGTGACGTTGTGGCAAATATTTTTTCTTCTGGCCCGTCCGCCTTACTCCGCTCGGCAGGAGGGCGGGCTTGTCCAGACTAGGTGATATAATAATGGTAAACATAACATTTCCCGACGGCAATATAAAGAGTTTTGAAGACAGTCCTACAGGTTGGGATATAGCGAAGAGTATTTCGGAGGGTTTCGCACGAAACTGCATCGCCATGGAGCTCAATTCCGACCTTGTAGATTTAAATACAAAAATTGCCCAAGATTCCCAAATCAGGCTTATCACAACCAAAGATCCGGAAGCCATGAAAATCCTCCGGCACAGTGCCGCCCATGTAATGGCCCAGGCGATCTTGCATCTTTACAAGGATGCCAAATTGACCATCGGACCGGCCGTGGAAGACGGCTTTTATTACGATATCGATATGGAACCGGTCTCGGAAGACGATTTTGAAAAAATCGAGGCTGAAATGAAAAAGGCCATCAAAGCCAAACTCCCGTTTAAGCGGGAAGTGGTCTCAAAATCCCAGGCATTAGAGTTTTATAAAAACGAGCCGTATAAACTCGAAATGATTTCGGAACTGGAAGAAGGAACAATTTCATTTTACAAACATGACGATTTTACGGATTTATGCCGAGGCCCGCATCTTCCCCACACAGGATTTATCAAAGCCGTAAAGCTTATGAAGGTTTCAGGTGCGTACTGGCGGGCTGATCAGACAAAGGCCCAGCTTCAGAGAATATACGGCACGGCCTTTTTCACAAAGAAAGAGCTTGATGAACATTTACATCTTCTTGAGGAGGCAAGAAAAAGAAATCACCGCAAAATCGGTATAGCGCTCGATCTTTTCAGTTTCCACGATGAAGCGCCGGGCATGCCCTTTTTTCATGCCAAAGGCATGATTATCTGGAACGCCCTTTTGGATTACTGGAAAGAAGAACACAGGGCCGCAGGCTATGTGGAGACAAAAACACCGATTATGCTAAACCGCAGCCTGTGGGAAAGAAGCGGTCACTGGGACAATTACCGCGAGCATATGTATACCGCTATGGTTGATGAAGATGAATATGCCATTAAACCCATGAATTGCCCCGGAGGAATGCTCCTGTACGGCATGAAACCCCATTCTTATAAGGATTTGCCGGTTCGGGTTGCAGAAATCGGTCTGGTTCACAGACATGAATTGAGTGGTGTGTTGTCCGGTCTTTTCAGGGTCAGGGCATTTCATCAGGATGATGCCCACATTTTTATGACGCCCGACCAGATAGAAGATGAAATTCTGGGCGTCCTTAAACTCGTAGAACGAATATACAGCACCTTTGGACTCGGATTTCATCTGGAACTTTCCACACGTCCCGAAAAGTCCATCGGAACCCGTGAGCAGTGGGAAACCACAACACAAGGTTTAAGGTCTGCACTCAACACCTACGTACAAGATTATAAAACAAACGAGGGGGATGGCGCTTTTTATGGCCCCAAAATAGATGTGCATATCAAAGATGCGCTCGGCCGGACCTGGCAGTGCGGAACAATCCAGCTTGATATGTCTCTGCCTGAAAGATTCAACCTTTCATATATTGACAAAAACAATAAAAAGAATCGTCCCATCATGATCCACAGGGTCATTTACGGATCCATAGAGCGATTCTTTGGTATTTTGATTGAACACTTTGCAGGAAATTTTCCGCTGTGGATGGCCCCGGTCCAGACGGTTATTCTTCCCATAAATGATGACCTTGTAACCTATGCAAATGATATAAAAATAAAACTTGAAAAAGCCGGACTGCGGACAGAAGTGGACCGCAGAACCGAAAGTCTGAACAAAAAAGTGCGAGATGCCCAGCTAAATAAAATTCCGCTTATCCTGACCATCGGTAACAAGGAAAAGGAATCCGGAAACCTTTCTGTAAGAACCCTGGACGGCAACGTCAGGTTCGGGGTCACCCATGAAGAATTTTTAACCATGGGTCTTTCACACATCAAGAAGAGAAAGCTGGATCTTGAGATTTTTTGAAGCTTAGTGCTCTGATTCGTAAGTTCGATGACGTATTTTTTTATATTGTTTCACCGC
>CAZBOB010000215.1:0-5595 GCA_964492995.1 uncultured Desulfobacteraceae bacterium
GATTCCCTCACAACTACGAACCAGTGCCAGGTTCGAACCGATGTTCGATGTTCATGTTTTTCAGTAAACATTTGGGTTCAAGGTTGATGGAAGTTTGCACAATAGATTTAAACCCTGAACCTCTGAATCCTATTTTATTAACCGATATTCTATTTTTATACAATCATTTAGTGCTTAAATCAGCGCCTGTATTTCCCCATAAGCTGGGCCTGGCCGATTATGTGATTTTCCATTGCTTTTAAAAGTTGCTTTTTTGTGGCGCCGGAAGATAAATTCAAGGGGGTATCAAGGGCGTATAATTTGAAATAATACCGGTGAGTGCCGCCGGGCGGACAGGGGCCGCCATAGCCGATCTTACGAAAATCATTGATCCCCTGTGTGCCGCCCTGTTCCGGGCGCTCATCGGTTGCCACGTTCTCGGGCAGGCCTTCGGTCTCTGCCGGAATATCGTAGTATACCCAGTGAACCCAAGTGCCCACCGGAGCATCCGGATCATCACAGATAAGCGCAAGACTCTTTGTGCCGGCAGGAAGTGCCCCCCAGTTCAGCGGTGGAGACACATCCGCCCCGTCACAGGTATACTTGCCGGGGATCATCGCACCTTCACTAAACGCCGAGCTTGTTAATTCCATGGTTCCTCCTTCTACATTTACAACGGCTAAGAATGAAAAAATAATGGTAAAGAAAAAAATCAAACAAATAAGCGAATAAATCTTATTTTTCATGGTTCTATTCCCTATCTTTTTCATGGAGCCTGTCCCGGTTATTTTAACTGACTTATATTTATTGCAGATGTGACAAAAAATCAAGCATTACTATAGGGAGACATCCTCGACAATAAAAATTATTATCCAACTAACCTATTTATTTTAATTTTGATACACTGTTCTTTCGTTATAAGCCCTTATGTATGAGTTTGTACGATGCAGTTGCTGATTATTCATGGAGCGGTTGAATTAAAAAAACTCCCCGACTCCTCAATTAGTTAAGGATGCCCCCAAAAGGATGCCCCAAAATGTATTTATTCAATGAAAAATCCGTGTAAGCGCTTGGCAATTGCAGTACTCGTATAACTTGCTAATAATATATTAAATTTATTCGGTCACGTTAAAATTTGGTATTAACATATAACGATAAATATGATTCATTTTTTATAGACTAATGTGAAGCTTGTTCTCTTCCACGTCTTGTCATGTGTATGAAATTTCAACTTTCAGCCTGATGTTGCAATATTTACCTCAAAAAAACAAGCTCTTCTCGACTGATTTCTTCAAACTAACTCATCAAATTATCTTATCCTTCGGAGACGCTTCGGGGGTGTTATGAATTTAAGTATATTCCTTTGAACAAATTCAAGCAAAGCTCTTAAAACCTATTTAGCTCCGGCTTATCTGGTTTATGAGCATAACTGCTAAATCTATACTGACAAAGAGGCCGGGATAATGTCACGCTTATCCAAAGCAATAATTATAAGCTTGTTTTTTGGTATTCTGGGAGTGATAGCAAGCCTCGTCCCTGGTGGGTTTGATCTGGAGGAGAATTTAGGCCTGGATTTATTGTTCAGGCTGAGGGGAGTAAAAAAACCACCTTCTGATGTCATTATCGTATCTTTGGACCAAGTCTCTGTTGATACTCTCAACCTGCCCGCAGACCCCGATAAATGGCCTCGGTTTCTCCATGCAAATCTCACTGACAGTCTGAGCCAAAAAGGTGCTGCGGTTATTGTCTTTGACATGATGTTCCATAAGCCAGGTCCTTTAGAACAAGACAATTTATTCGCCCAAGCAATCAGTAATGCCGGTAATGTTGTGTTATGCGAGTGCCTCAAAAAAGTAACGGCACCCTTAATAGACAAGAAGGGGAAACATACGGGCAAATTAATTATTGAAAGAGCGGTGCCCCCGACTCCTCTTCTTGCACGATCTGCTCTTGCCCTGGCGCCCTTCCCCCTCCCCAAAGTTCCTGTCAGGGTAAACCAATACTGGACGTTTAAAACAGAAGCTGGAGATACCCCGACGTTGCCGGTCACGGTCTTTCAAATTTTTGCATTTGAAATGTACGATGAATTTATCCGATTACTGGAAAAGATCAGTCCGTCCAAATCTGAAAAATTACTCCGCGACAAGGATGAAATCATTCTTAATAGATGGATTGAAGAAAATATCCTGATTCTAAGAGATATCTTTAGAGAAAATCCATTGATTGGAGAGAAAATGATAGAGGAGATTCAGGATTTAAACTCTCTATCATTTGATTCAAAGAAGAAGCGGATCATTACATCACTAGTAAAAATATATCAAGGCCCCAAAAGCCGCTACTTGAATTATTATGGTCCTCCGGGTACCATTGAAACGATTTCATACTGTCAATTAATCCAACATCCTAAAAAATCGAATATCAGCTTAAACAACATAGATTTAAAAGGAAAAGCAGTGTTTGTTGGGCTTTCAGAAAGACTACGCCCTCAACAAAAAGACGGCTTTTATAGCGTTTTTTCCCAATCAAGCGGATTAGATATCAGCGGTGTTGAAATCGCGGCAAGTGCTTTCGCAAATCTGATAGAGGACAAGCCTGTTCAGCCGCTTGTTTTTCCTGTGCATCATGCCACAATTTTTCTCTGGGGAGTTTTGATCTGCATTCTGTGTATTTTTGTCCAGCCCTTGATCGCCGCTTTATGTGTGATCAGCCTGAGCATTCTTTATCTAAGTGTTGCTCTCTATCAATTCAACAATGCCGGCAGTTGGTATCCGCTTGTTGTACCGCTATTTATTCAGTTGCCAATCGCTTACCTGGGCACTTTTTTTTGGAAGTCCTTCGAAACGAATAAAGAGCGTCAGAATATTAGACGGGTGCTTGGATACTACCTGCCTGATAAAGAAGTGAACCGGTTGGCCAAAAATCTCGGAGATATCAAAACAAATATCCAAACTGTCTATGGGACGTGTTTGTTTACGGATGCAGAAAAATATACTTCTTTATCCGAAAATATGGAGCCGAAGGCACTCGCCAGTTTCATCAATAAATACTTTGAAGCTGTTTTTGAACCGGTCCGTCGATATGGCGGTTTCGTCTCAGACATCAAGGGAGATTCTATGTTATCGATTTGGGCAACTGCAAAACCGGATACTGATCAAAGAAAAAAGGCATGCCTGGCAGCGCTGGATATCCCCAATGCAGTGGAACAGTTTAAACAGAATTCCGACAATTTCCATCTTCCGACCCGCATCGGTATGCATTCCGGATATATATCACTTAGCAGCGTAGGCGCTATGAATCGTTATGAGTATCGTCCGGTGGGCGACATCGTCAACACGGCATCAAGAATTGAAAATTTGAATAAATACCTTGGCACATGGATATTGGTATCCCAAGAGGTGCTTCATGATATTGACGGCTTTCTGACAAGAAAGCTCGGGGAATTTATTTTTGTTGGCAAATCAAAGCCGGTTACTATTTATGAATTAATGTCCCGAATAGAAGAATCCAGCGAGCAACAGAGAGACCTTTGTACAATTTTTGCGCAAGGGTTAAACTTTTATTATAAACAATCCTGGCAAGAAGCAATCAAGGCGTTTTATGAATCCATAAAAATCCATAAAAAAGATGGACCCTCGACCTATTATTTGCATTTGTGTGAGAAGTACAGAGCGAATCCGCCTGGCGAAATGTGGGATGGATTGATTCACCTCGAAAACAGGTAAAAGGAGGTAACGTCATAATACTAAAAAAATTTCGTCTCTTACTTCCGGTACTCCTTATTAGCATTCTTGCAGGGGTTCTACCCTCCACCTCCTGGGCTTCAGAACCATCTGAGGAATGGGTCGGCAAGATTGTATCGGTGCAGGGCAGCGTTCAGGCTCGAAGAATAGGCACAACACACTGGGAGCCTGTCCATTTGAACGATACCTGTTGTATTGGCGATATAATTCGGGTCCAGCAACATAGCCGGGCAGCCGTTGTTCTGTGTAATGGCGCCACTCTCCGTCTCGATCAGAATAGTACGATCACCTTCTCATCTTTGGAGAAAAAACAAACGATTTTGCTCAGGCTGCTTAAGGGCGCTGCTCATTTCTTCAGCCGTATTCCCCGCAGTTTAAAACTGGCCACACCTTTTGTTAACGGCGGCGTGGAAGGTACGGAATTTTATGTCATGGTTGATCATAATCAAACCTTTCTTTCCATATTTGAAGGAAAGGTGTTGGCCGAAAACGAAGCCGGAAGTCTGGTTCTTTCCAGTGGTCAATCGGCGGTCGCCGAGAAAGGGAAAGCTCCTGTATTACATGTTGTGGTAAGGCCCCGGGATGCGGTCCGATGGGCATTGTACTATCCACCCGTCATCTATGCTCTCCCTGAAAAAGCCCCGGTTGAAGAAGATACCGGCAACCCGCGCTTTTTGGCGAATCGGGCGTCATGGCTGCTTTCTGTAGGCCGCGTTGATGGAGCTAAAGCCCATATCGATCAGGCGCTGAAACTGGACCCGAAATACAGCGCTGCTGTTGCGCTTCAATCCATCATTGCCATGGTGGGAAACCAAAAACAAGAGGCACTCGATTTCGCAAAAGAGGCGGTTAACATGGATCCAAAATCCGCTACCGCACAGATTGCTCTTTCATACGCCCAGCAGGCAAATTTTGACCTGAACGGCGCACGAGCCAGTCTTGAAAAGGCCGTGAAACTGGAACCCGAAAACGCTCTGGCATGGGCCAGGCTGGCAGAGATCTACTCGTCATTCGGCGATCTGGATAAAGCCCTTGAAGCGGCACAACATGCGGTCGCCTTGAATCCAACTCTGTCCAGGACACAGACCGTTCTGGGATTTGCCTATCTGGCACAGGTCAAGACCAAACAATCAAAGAAGACCTTTGAAAAAGCCATCGAGCTGGATCAGGCGTCATCACTTCCAAGGCTGGGCCTGGGTCTGGCAAAGATCCGGGATGGTGATTTGCAGGAGGGTGCAAAAGAGATCGAGATTGCCGCAAGTCTTGACCCTAACAACTCCCTTATTCGCAGCTATCTGGGTAAGGTTTACTATGAAGAGAAACGTACGGAGCTGGATGGGCGCGAGTATGCCGTTGCCAAATCGCTCGATCCCCAGGATCCTACACCCTGGTTTTACGATGCAATCCGAAAACAAACCGTGAATCGGCCGATTGAGGCCTTGCAGGACCTGCAGAAATCCATCGAATTGAACGATAATAGAGCGGTCTATCGGTCCCGGTTGTTATTAGACCAGGATCTGGCAGCTCGGAGCTCCAGCCTGGCCAGAATCTATAATGATCTGGGCTTCCAACAACTGGGTTTGGTGGAGGGTTGGAAATCCGTTAACACCGATCCGGGCAACTATTCTGCCCACCGGTTTCTGGCTGACAGTTATTCCGCCCTGCCCCGGCATGAAATCGCCAGAACAAGTGAACTCCTCCAGAGTCAATTGTTGCAGCCAATCAACATCACGCCCCTTCAGCCCCAATTGGCTGAGGGCAACCTGTTTCTCATTAGCAGTCAAGGTCCTTCGATTCCTTCCTTTAATACGTACAATCCTCTGTTGAACTAAGCGCTTCGCGCAGTTAATATCCAATCGATTCAAGATTTCGATTC
>CAZBOB010000216.1:0-5408 GCA_964492995.1 uncultured Desulfobacteraceae bacterium
AGATGGAAGCCTCCGGCTCGCCCTTTGGGTGAAAATTAATGAATAAAAAAGTTCATCATCCGATTTAACCTTTGGGTAAAAAGTATGATTCTATGATTTTGTTTGAGCCCGCTTCAACTAAGTGGTTTAAAAACTCTCATTAATTTTCATGCAAGATTCAGGTTATAATTGTTGGCGTGCCCATGGATATTAAGACAAAACTGGAAAAATTAAAAGAAATCTATAATGACTTTGAAATAAAGGCGCGACCATTCAAGGCCGGCGCTGTCTGCGAGGCAGGCTGTGCATTTTGTTGTATCCACTTTGGCAATGTGGATACAATAACCCTGGAAGGACTCATTATACACGAGTGGATTGAGACTCTTGACAAACAGGATCAAATCAACATCCGGAAAAAAATTACCAAAAATATGAAAAAAAGAGAAAAGCGGTCAATTACCCGATGTCCATTTCTTAAAAAGGATAATACCTGCCTTATCTATACGATACGACCCTTTAGTTGCCGGCAGCTGTATTCTTTGCGGAAATGCACCAATTCCGGACCTATGGTTCATCGGCAGGCCGTGGAACTGGCAAAAAAGACCGTTAAAAAGCTTCAGCAACTGGATGCAACCGGATATTCAGGGCACATCAGTTACATCCTTCATTTGATTGCCAAACCGGATTTCAGAGAGCTGTATAAATCAGGAGGATTCGATCCGGTTAACATCATGCCCTTCGGAAAAAAATACGGCATTGTCATTAATCGTATGGTATCAAACAACACCCTAAAAAAAGCACTGGTGATCCCGTCCGTTAATGGCTTATCCAAATTCTAAAATAAGATATTCCAAATGATATAAAATTACTGATAACCGAAATGATAACACCGGACAACAGGAGATACCCGCCAATTTTTCTAAGACGTTTATCACTTTCTAATAGATGGTTTGATGGAGTTCTAAAAACGGATAGAAATGTAACGTAGCTTTTATTCAGCCTTTTGTTTATTTTTACGTGAAGGAATGTCAGTATAATTAATCCTCCGAATAAAGCGATTGCCCCGATTATTTCAATCGACTTCAGTAATTGTTGAATAATCATTTAAAATTTTTATTTCTTAATAATCTTTTAATATAATTTCTATTCCGCGCTTGAGCGTTTCATCGAAAACCTGCCTTGCTCTTCAGCCCCCTTCTGTGATCGAATTAGGATGTTATAAAGAAAAAAGGTGATAATCAAGACTTTACTTTTTCGATGAAGGAATTATAATACACGAGAGGATAAAGATCCTATGCGACTTCTTTTATACAACATACGGTATGGTGCGGGCATTGGGATGCATTTCCATCTTCCGGTTCCATATAGTGGGTATTTAAAGCACACCAATGGCAATTTCCAAAATATAATGGATTTCATAAAATCGGTGAATCCGGATATTATCGGATTGATCGAAGTGGACAGCGGGTCCTTCCGCTCCGAAAAAAACAACCAGGCCGAAGACATCGCCCGGAAAATGAAACATTGTCCGATTTATCAGTCAAAATATTCCGCTGCTTCAATCGTTCAAAAAGTCCCGGTGCTGAACAAACAGGGCAATGCGATTCTGACGAACCAGGAGATTAAATCTCAAAAATTTCATTATTTCCGGGAAGGTATCAAGCGTCTTGTGATTGAACTTGAGTTAGAAGAATTCTCGGTTTTCCTGACACACCTGTCTATTAAATTCCGTCATCGCCACTACCAGTTGCAGGATCTTCATGCCATGATAGAAACCCAAAAAAAACCGGTCATTGTCGCCGGTGATTTCAACGTATTTTGGGGGGATCGCGAATTGCAATTATTCCTGTCTGCAACAGGGCTGAAAAATGCCAACACCAACGCGGAGCCCTCCCATCCCAGTCGCTTACCGCGCCGACAACTCGATTACATCTTCCACAGTCCGCAAATACAAATTAGGGATTTCCAGATCCCTCAGGTCAAATTATCCGATCATGCGCCCCTGATTTGCGATTTTGAAATAGCAGCTAATAAAAATTGATGAGTATTATTGCGAAGTCTTCAGCCGAATCGAGATAATTTTTACCTTCTTAAGCGGCTTGGAGCGGGAATCGACCTTAACCATCCCGATTTTATCGACTACCTCCATCCCTTTTACCACGCGGCCGAATACGGTATGCTTTCCGGTCAGCCAGTCCGTATCCACCAGATTGATGAAGAACTGTGATCCGTTTGTATTGGGTCCGGCATTGGCCATAGCCAGAGAACCGCGAGCCGGTGGGTGGGGTGACCCCTTATCGGAATATACATAACCCATGTTTTCATATACCTCCTTTAGAGTAAGAGAATTTAGCCTGGATTTAACTTCTTCTTTTTTTTCATCCAGCTCTTTCTGTGAGGATATGTTCATTTTTTGAAACAGGGGCATGAGAATACTTCGCTGATACTCCTCCTGGTTTTGAATCATCAAAAAAGAATGAGGACCCTTTTTCGGGTCGATCGCTTTTATCTTGTCAAGCCCTAAAGCTGAGGCATTAATCTCATCTGCAAACGTGTAGCCCGGTCCACCTGTTCCGTTACCCAGCGGGCAGCCGGCCTGAAGCATGAAATCTTTGATTACACGGTGAAAGATCACGTCGTCGTAAAAAGGCCGTTTGACTTTTTCTCTGGTTTTGGCATCCACGAATTCCTTAGTGCCTTCAGCCAAAGCGATAAAATTGGCCACCGTTTCGGGGGCATCGTTCTGAAACAGCTCCACTTCAATATTACCTACTGTTGTTTGAATTAAACACATGGGATTCTCCGTCTGATTTGTTTCGCCGGTCTCTCCAACATCGGTTGTTAGAATGCACAGCATTATTGTAAATACAACGCTCGCTATTTTCATTTTAAAAGAAATCCTTTCTATCGATCCACTTAAGTTTAACACTTTTGGCACCGTACCACAGGTTACAATAAATGGTTAGGTTAATATTTCATTCAGGTCAGCGGAATCTTTTTACCCAAGATGATTTTATTAAGATCTATGACAACATCATAAACAATCACTTCGACTCCGCTGTTTTTTGCCTTTATGAACTCTTTTCCATATGCCGGGTCTATATGGTCGGCTGTAGTGAAAGTTTTTGCATCCATCCTTTGTACAAGAAAGAACATTACACAGCGGTTTTCCTTTGAAACGAGTTTTTGAAGTTCCACCAAATGTTTCCGACCACGGGCAGTCACCGCGTCCGGAAAGTATGCAATGCCGTCTTTAACCAGAGTGCAGTTTTTTATCTCGACGAAGCACTTTTCATTTTCATTTTTCGTAAGCAAAAGATCGAGGCGGGAGCCACCCGGCACTTTAATTTCAGATTTTATATTTTCATAGTCCTTTAACTGCTCAACACGTCCCTCCTCGATCGATTTTTTTACAAGCCTGTTAGGAATCATGGTATTGACTCCCACAAGAGATGTGGGCATTTTAATCATCTCCCAGGTGTATTTCAATTTCCTTTTGGGATTATCATGGAATGAAAGATATACCGGCCGGCCCGGCTGTGAGCACTCTTTCATGGTGCCTGAATTAGGGCAATGGGCTGTAACCACTTCGCCGCTTACAAGCTTTACATCAGCAAGAAAACGATTATATCTTTTTACCAGGGTTCCGTGTATAAGTTCAGGCCACCAAAGCCCAGGTGAGCTTATCTTGTTTGATTGTTGATAATTAATGAGCGGCATTGTATGTATCCGTTATTCCAATTGGGCGAAACCCCTTAGTTTGTGCCCATACATGAGTCTATAATGGACACAAATTAAATTTCCAATGCAGAAATTAGTCCGTGTCCATCCAGAAATGGTAGATTTTGGTTTCCGGCAAGGCCCGAGCGAGTTTTCAACCGCAGGCATAGCGCGCTATGTCGAGGATTGAAAACGAGCGAGAACGCCGCCGGGGGCCGAAAGATGCCGTTTATGGATGGACACTAGTTCAGTTGTTGAGCGGTAACTACTGTATAAAGAAGTAAAAATCAATAGGACACCTGGAATGCTAAAAAAGAAAATCGACAACCTGTATAATCAATATAACCGGCGCAGATATGTTCATCCTGATCCCCTTGAATTTCTATATTCATATGAAAACATCAGAGACCGCGAAGTCGCCGGA
Organism: uncultured Desulfobacteraceae bacterium; assembly: GCA_964492995.1. Taxonomy (GTDB): domain Bacteria; phylum Desulfobacterota; class Desulfobacteria; order Desulfobacterales; family UBA11574; genus S5133MH16. The sequence continues at coordinate 4,124 of CAZBOB010000216.1, forward strand.
TTGATAGCATCTTCACTTGCATACGGCAGGGTGAAACAAATACTTAAAAGCGTTTCATATGTGCTCGATATTATGAATCCGTCGCCTTATCTCTTTATAAAGAATTTTAGTTATAGATCTATTTGCAAGGCATTTGAAGGCTTTACTCATAGATTTGCTACAGGAGATCATCTTGCAGCGTTGCTTTGGGAAATTAAAAGCGTGATTGCCCGGTTTGGTTCTTTGAATGACTGTTTTGCCTGTGGTCTGTCGCCTGATGATGAAACTGTCATCCCAGCTATGATTTTTTTTACGGGGCAGCTTATTGCTGGAAAAAACAAACCCGGACATCTTGTCGCTCTGCCTGAAAAGGGAAGCGCCTGTAAGAGAATGAATCTTTTTTTAAGATGGATGGTTAGAAAAGACAGAGTTGATCCCGGAGGATGGAGTAACGTACCTTTGTCAAAACTGGTTATTCCCCTTGATACTCACATGCATAAAATAAGTCTGAAGTTGGGTCTTACCGAAAGAAAAAATGCTAACTTGAATACCGCTCTTGAAATAACATCCTGCTTTAGACAACTTGCACCGAATGATCCTGTAAAATACGATTTTGTTCTGACACGCCTGGGAATCAGGGATGATATGGATATGAAACTGATTTTCCCTTGACATACCATCGACTCCGGCTCGCCCATTGGGGTGAAAATTGATAAAAAAAAAGGGCTCCTAAACAGAGAGCCCCTTTTTTATGATGTTATCGAAGCGTTATGCTCTTCATCATTACGCTTGCTGATAAGACGCTTCCATTATTATGCCTCAAGTGCCTGGCGATCCGCCATATCCATGAGCACCCTTTCCCTTGCCTTGTCAATGCCCAGGGCCTTGCGCTTTTTGTCGATATGGGCGATCATCAACTGAACGTGCTTAATGGGATCCGGCTCAATATCCCACATGCCGCCGTAAATCTTTTCCAGTTCCTTGCAAATATAATCATGGAACACCGGAGCACCGGAAGTGGGCAGGGTGACGCCAAAAACCGTGTACACACCGGATACCACAAAATAATGGCCGATGCTGATAGCCTTTTCACTCATCCACTCGGGTGCGCTTCCGGCCGCCGGCAGATCAGAGATGTCTTTTCCAGGCCCGCCTGCTTTGACAACTTCAGTGGCAGCCAGCAGTATGCGGCTGTTGTCCACACAGGAGCCCAGGTGCAGAACCGGCGGGATACCCACGGTCTCGCAAACCTCGGCCAGACCCGGTCCGCAAAATACCTGCGCGGTTTCCGGCGTCAGCAGTCCTT
>CAZBOB010000217.1:0-5402 GCA_964492995.1 uncultured Desulfobacteraceae bacterium
GGGAGATCTTCGACAACTGTTTTCCATAGGATGTCAAGGTTAATGTCAAAATACGCATGAATAAGACGATTTCTCATTCCTATAATATTTTTCCATGGTATCTGAGGAGTGTCTTTTCGGCATTTTTCTGTTACTTTTGTGGCAGCCTCCCCCACGATTTCAATGGATTTGACAAGAGCAAGAACAAGTTTTCGGTCCGTATCGAGGGAGTTTTTAGTTTTATTCTGAACAAAAAACTCAGCTTCCATTGCGGCATCAAGCATATGGCGAAGACGTATGGAATCATCCCTCTGCATACTGCACCTCTGAAGATTTAATCACATCTTGCCTAAAGTAGCGGCTTAGATCTTGCGCTGTTCTTATATCCACTTTTCGTCCCAGGATTTCAGCCAACTCATTCTCCATTCCAGCCAGTCGGATAAGACCGGGTATATTGCCCGGATCAAATTCAACAAGTAAATCAATATCACTTCCCGGTCCGAAATCTTGGCGTAGAATAGAGCCGAAAACCGAGAGTTTCCGAATTTTATTTCGCTTACAGAACGCTTTAATTTTATCTTTGGGCATCTCATAAGGTATTTTAGCCATTATTCTATCTCCTTAATCTTCAAACTCTCTATACCACGATCATCCACAATCTTAACAGCTATGCGCCGGTTGTCTCCTATTTCAAACGGCAAGGATATCGTTCTCAGGTACGTTTCTATCAGGTTTGTAACAATTTCCGTTTCTGCATGCCCTATTCTCTCTATTTTCACAGTATGTTTTTAAGTTTTTTCGGGTCCTTGCATACATCAAATTTCCATTTTCCCATCTCTCCCCAGTCGGAGACTGCATCACACCACCTTTTTGCAGCTTCATGCTTCGCACGTGCCTGCTCGTCTTCAACCTCAATCGTTTTGAGCCCGGGCTTTCCGGCCCAGATCAGTTGAGGCGAAAGATGCGGATCATATCCATAGCGTTTTATTTTAGGCTCAGAGATTTTCGGCTCGTAACTCACCATCCCGATGGGGGGATTGTTTTTCCGTTTTTCGTCATGGCGATAGTCCTGAACTCGTGTGCTTTTCTTTTTCTTTGCCATTTATTGTCTCACTCTTATATTTCCAACAGCGCTTTTGATTTGCAAATTGATATTACCTTCGGTTGTGTAAAGAACCTGTATATTCGGATGCCGTGATTGAGCATTAATAAATTCTTCAGAAGGATGGCCGTGGGGATTGTTTACACCCACGGATACCACTATCCAGTCTGGATTCACTTTCGATATAAGATCGTCTGCCGACCAACTGTTTTTGCCTGTAAAAAGCTCTCCACCGTGGTGAGGATACCTGAAAACATCTGCTTTAAGTACTGTCTGGTCAACAAGAGGCCAAACATCTCCGCTAGCATCACTACCAAGAAGCAAGTTAAATTCTCCAACATCAAAACGAAGAATTAAAGAACCAAAATTTCTGTTATCAGGATACCTTATAACTTTTCTGTAAGGAGGCCATAATATCAAAAAACTTCCATTGATTATTTCAATCGGATTCTTTGAATCGTTACATGCATGTTTTAACTCAACTGTTCCATTCTCACATGCTTCATCAAGTGTTCTGCTTAATATTTTTGCAATCTTAGTGGACGTATCTTGAAGATTTATGAAAACATCGACGCCTTTCCAGTACTGATTCGATAACCAATTAATAACAGCCGGCATACCACCGATATGATCTTTATCCCAATGGGTAACGAAAATCGCTTTAAGTTGAGTGCTCTGCTTCAGGGCGGTTAAGACCGGCTTTGCAATTCCTGCATCAACTAAAACAGAATGCATATTTGACAATTGATGTATAAGTGTGGCATCTCCCTGGCCTACATCGATAAATATGACTTTATAATCATATTGTATCTTACCCATTTGCCTCCGCCTTTTTCGTTTCCGCATTAGGGGCAAGGAGCAAACCTTTGTCAATCTCATCTTGTGTCTTGTAGGCGTTCTTGTGAAGGCGAAATCCAAGGACGTATTTTTCAGGAGATCGCTTTAATTTTTTGGCGCTATCCGTAGTAATTTCAACCCAGCCCACAGCCCCATTCTCCAACAACCATCCCGGCATGGCAGGAATTATTTTCAACCAAATCCCGTCTTCGGCAGATCCGAGACCTTCAGAATAATCTGTCAATCCGTCAATAGTGAGCCTTATACGGTTTTTTTCAAAGTTGAGTTCTAAAGTTTCGCAAGTGGTTTCCCATTCCGGTTCGTCATAAATGATACCGGAACCAATGTTTGATTTTGGGGCAGCTTTTTTTGTTTGCTCAATGTCTACAAGTAAAGGGCGCTGTTCTTCGCCAAACCACTCTTCGATCTTTCGTCTTTCTCCTTCCTTGATTTCATACATCTGGTAAATAATATCATAAATTGTCCTCACCATTTCTTTGATTTTTGGATTATCTTGAGGGTCAAGTAAAGGTTGTAAATCGATTTTTCTTTTTGTATTAATTAGTTCTTTTGCAATAGAAGCTAATGATTGGATTTTCTCAATATTCCAGTCTTTTGGCAATGGGAATATGTGATATTTAGCTATGGAGATCTTTTGGACCCTCAGTCTCTCATGAAACCATAAGCTGGCTATTGGATGGTTTAAAACTGCCCATAATGAATAAATATATCTTTGCTTATCAACCATTTTAGTGCTTTTGGAGAAGGTCGCGTCAAAACTTTCAGAAGGAGCTACTACTTTCCTCGAACTATTTGGAACATCAACAAGTGCTATCGAACTCCATTTGTAATTCCAAGGAGCTTTTCGATTTGCCCGAAGCATAACTAGGGGTTCGTTATTCTCAAGGTATTTTCGCAAGTCCTCCCTTTTTCTTCCTTTCCTTAGATTATCATCTATCAGCTCCAACCATCCCCTACTACCATCACTGAAATCCGAATACGGATCAGTACCTTTAGCATTACCGCTCCATGGATATGTTGTATTAGATTTTTCATCCTTTATCTTTGCTTTGAGAGCTTGAAGTCCATTTTTCACAACATAATAATCCTCAATACAATTTGGACTCGTTTCTATTTTCGATAAAATACCATCAAAAACTGTTGGAACAAGGTGTTCAGGCGGATTGGCAAAATCAATTTGGATAGTCCCATGTAATTTCGCCTCTCTTTCTAAAGATGGTACATCAGAAAGAGAACGGATATAAACCGTTTTGGACGATGGAGCGGTCTTGCGTAAGACCCACGCCATGGCAGGACGATTTACATTGTCAAACCATCCCACCGGTATATCCCACTGTTCTATGATTTGACATTCCTTTAAAACCCGATGTCTGGTTGTTTTCAATAATTGCTGATCTAATACTGTTTCGGTAAGAATGATACCTAACAAACCGTTTTCAGGAAGAATATTTAAACAGTGATTTAATATTAAAGCAGATCTATCAGGCTGGTGTCTTGTTCTTGGTTTGACTGTGGTAGATGCACCTCCACCTTTTCCTCCAAAGGGCGGATTTGCTACGATGATAGTTGGTGTCACTTTAATTTCCTTTGTCCATTTACGTCCAAAGCTATCCTTTTCTGCGTCAAAATGAGTCACTTTCCAATTATTCTTGTGGGGCGGATGAAACAGCATCAAAGTCATGCGCGTTATTTCGGCGGCAAATTGATCTCTGTCATTGCCAAATATGGAACCAACTAGTTTTTGGTGCCTTTCATCCTCGTGGATACGGAGATAAGTGGCATTGGCAAATCGTTCGTAGCCAGCCGTTAAAAGACTTCCTGAACCACAAGTAGGATCCGCAAGAATACGCTTGTCAGGAGGAATCTCTTCAATAGGCATCCGCCTCAAAAGTGTTCTTGCTAACAAAGATTTAGTGTAGTGAATCCCCCATTTGTCCCGGAGTTCTTTTGTAACAAAAACTGATGCGTAAAATTTACCGACCATATCCAGGCTCACCTGGGAGAAATCAAATGCGGAATGCAAACGCTCAAGGAGTGGGTCAAGTTTATTTGCAATTCCTGAGGGTACTTTGAAATACATCGGTAAAGATCTATTGGCAACAGTCAATAATTCAGCAACACCGGAATTGAGGGGCCAATCTTCCTTTAATCGATCACGAAGGATTCGAGCTCCGAGAACCGCAATAGCCGCTTTGACAATGCGTTCCTTATTATATCTATCATGTGTGGATCCTATTATCTCCCTGACACCCTTTTCAAATCGATCAACCAGTTCTTTATCAGCGATTTGCAATGCTTGCTTAATGAGGTTCGGAGCTATATCAAACAACGTGAGTTGTTCGGGAACGGAAACCAACTTCGCTTTTTCTAAACGGCGTGGCGTGAAAAATTGTTGATTATCTCTAAGGTATTCTTCAAATCTTGAAAGTGGAATAATTTTACTTTTTGCTTTTTTCTTATTAAATGTAGCTGCATTTTCGCTTAGGCCAACAGTTATCACTCTGGGTTCAGCCATGCCACGAACATTTCTATATTCTGCAAGCACTATTACTGGTGTGGCTAAGGCACGGAATGGGGAAATTTCTGAATCGAATTGGATTTTTTCCGTGTTTTCAGTCCCTTTTACAGATATTACAGCCGTATCTGCATCTTGGCGCAGAGAACTTGAATAGGCCACCATATCTGCTTTGTGACGGTTCCCACCTTCCCTAACAAAACCAACATCATGCAAAATCATTCTTTTAGAGTACCCAACCTGTTGTAAAGCGGAACTTATTGTATTTCGGATGGAATCACTAATCGACTTTTCATGCTTGGTTTTTTGTTCTGATAACTCTTGCATGGGATGTGCCTCTCTTTTTGAAAAGCATGGTTTTCTATGTATTTCACATTTGATTGTAGGAAAATGGTGTCGCGTCTTGACGGGCTGTTGCCCAAATCACTTTTCGCTGGCTCTGAAACGTTTTTTAATAAATCTAAGGCTCGCTCCAGACGATTCCAAAACTCGCCCTTCGGGCTCAAACAGTTGGAATCGCTTTTCTTTCACTTTGCCAAGATTTATGAATAAAAAACGTTTCAATAAGCGCTCAAAGAGATTTTCGTTTGGGCAACAGCCCGTTGAATAGTGATTAAGTTATGATATTTACAATTCAATATACAACACCAAACATCTCTTTTTCGGTATCTGGAGTCTCCAAGCCAACCGGCGGATTATTGATCCGCTTTTTCCCCTTGTGATCATGCTGCTCAATCGTCTTTTTATCGGTTTTTTTCTTGCGTGTCATTAGGCCCAACTTTTCCAATCAATTCCCAAAGGTTAAGCGCCTGCCATTACCTCTAACTACTTTCCTTTTTTCTTTCACATATCTCTGATAAACCTATTAATGGGCCATCACTAAATGTCTCATTAGGATATCGATCTTTAAAATAATGGTAATATTTCCATAATATTTCTACATATTCT
>CAZBOB010000218.1:0-5380 GCA_964492995.1 uncultured Desulfobacteraceae bacterium
GCCAGCGCCTGAAGCGCAGCTGATGGCGGGCAGGTCGCTCGCAATGACACCAATGTCGACTTTTTACGAAACCATCTATATTAATCTCATCAAAAAACTTTTCCCCCAAACTATTTATGGTCAGTTTGCTAGATTGACCGCGATCGGGAAGCCTATTCACCCTTAATTAATGAAAGGAGGGATGAGATATGCGAAGGAAAATTCCAGCAATAATCTTGTTAGTAATACTATCTATGGCCATTGCTATATGGCTTCCAGTGGAAAGTTTCGCCGCCGGACCGAAAAATGTTTTCTACTTCATTGGAGATGGCCTCTCGACCACCCAGCGACGAGCGCCCGAGGAGGTTCTGGGAAAAACATTGCTGATGAATACCTTCCCGGCGGTCGGTATGTACACCACGTACTGTCTAGATTCGACTATCACGGACTCGGCTGCTGCGGGAACAGCATTGGCCACCGGTCACAAGACCAACAGCGGGGTTATCAGCGTGGATCCGAAAGGGAAAATTGCTTATGAAACGATTGCCGAAGCTGCCAAGAGATTGGGCAAATCAGTAGGGCTTGTGACAACAACCTCCATTACAGATGCTACGCCGGCCACTTTTGGAGCGCATATCATTACTCGGACGATGCAAAACGAGATTGCCGAACAATATCTGGTCCAGGGGTTCGAGGTTTACATGGGAGGCGGCCTTCGACACTTTGTACCCAAATCTGAAAAGGGCTCAAAACGCAAGGATGACCGGGATTTAACCCGCGAGTTTGCAGACGCAGGATACAGCGTGGTCAAAAATAAAGGGCAGCTGAATAACCTTGAAATTGACAAAACTACCAAAGTTCTGGGACTTTTCGGAGCAAGCAACATGTCATTTCACATCGACAGGAAAGCTGATGAACCCACTCTCTCGGAGATGACAGCGGCTGCCGTCAAGGTTCTCAAACAGAATCCCAAGGGTTTTTTCCTCATGGTAGAAGGAGGGCGGGTGGACCACGCCTGCCACGCCAATGATCCGGTTGCTGCTATCTTCGATACGGAAGAATTGGATGCTGCCGTCAAAGTCGCCGTTGATTTTCAGAAAGAGGATGCTGATACATTTATCATCGTCGGTGGCGACCACGAAACTGGTGGCATGGGCCTGGGCATTGGATTGGACTATTTTGTCAAACCCGAAATCTTTCACCATGCTCGGAAAACTCATGAATGGCTCGGCATGACCTTCGAAAAAGGCGGCGGAGATCCCGTAGCGCTCATGTCAAATGCTTCCGGAATCGATGATTTTACTCCTGAAGAGATCCAAGCTATCCATATGGCGGCCGAAAACGTCAAGGCCAATAAAAAAACAGTTAATATGTATAACCCTAACTGGCTAGCGTTTGTTTATGCCGACATCATGAGCAGACGTTCTCATATAGGATGGACCTCCTTCGCCCACACGGCCAGCCCAGTTATCGTTACCTGTGTGGGACCTGGAAACGAAAAGTTCGGTGGATACTACGACAATACAGAGCCTGCCAAGAGATTGGCTTCCCTTTGGGGAGTAGGATTAAAGACCTGGGAAGTTAAATAAGAGATGGACTGAGGAACAGGTATACAACTGCTCTATAAGAAATTGTTACAACGATACCTCGAGGGGAGCACAGCCAGTGTATCCCCTCCTGTTTTTTAAGGCGTTTCGGCAGCCTCAAAACAAGGTTTCCAGATATGGCAGAGAGTAAAAAGCTTATTCAGAAGCTGATAACCAAAGATACCATATTGATTGCCGTAGTTCTGGCTATATCTGGTGTCCTATTTCTTCAGATGAACCCATCTGCTCCCGGGTACAAGACCGTTGCTGCCCGTGTGACTCAAATAGAAGATGATTCCGACATGATATCCGGTTGGTTGAAAATAGGGGGCCAGGTGATTACGGCAAAAATACTTTCCGGCCCTTTTCGGGGGCAAGAAATTACCGTACAGAACTCACTGGTCGGCGACATGATTTTTGACCGCTACGTCAGGGTTGGTGACCGGGCTCTTTTCACGTTATCTCTCGAAGACGGAAAGATCAAGGACGCCAAAATCCTGGATTATGACCGGCAAACCTGGCACCTCAGCCTTTTTCTTGTCTTTGCCGGATTTCTTATTTTTTTCGCACGCTATACAGGAATTAAGGCTATCATCTCTTTTGCCTTTACGACTATCGTTTTGGTGGCCGTGGGTATTCCTGCGATTCTTGCAGGAAACGATCCCATAGCTGTCTGCATGACGCTTGCCATTTTATTCGGCGTAACAACACTGCTTCTGGTCGGCGGCTTCAGCCTTCGAACTCTGGCAGCGGTTGCCGGATTTTTCATCAGCCTGCTTCTGTCTGCGGGACTTGCCGTTCTTGCCGGCACGGGTTTACGCTTGGGTACAGCTGTTTCTGATACAGCCAACACGCTGTTCTATTCCGGGCATTCTGAACTAGACATATCCCGGATTTTTTTTGGAGCGGTAATCCTGGGGGCGTCCGGGGCCATGATAGACATTGCAATCGGTGTGGCCACCTCGGTGCGGGAAGTTGCCAGAGCCAACCCTGCGTTAGGTCCAAAAAGGCTCATCTTTTCAGGATTCGAAGTCGGACGAGCTGCTCTGGGGACAATGACGACAACCCTTTTGCTGGCCTATGTCGGTTGTAGTCTGCTCCTTTTCCTCGTTTTTGCGGCACAGACAACCCATTTTGTTCGTATCATAAATTTCAATCTTGTCTCGGCTGAAATCCTGCGGACACTTATAGGAAGCATCGGTATGGTGTTGATTGCACCGATAACGGCGGGGGTAGCCGGATTGCTCTATTACCGATTCCCCTCTGTCACAAGCGAAAAGTATCTGGCGGCATCAGAGATTATTGACAACAGTTATATGAATGAGGATCAAAACCTATTGGGAAAGCATAGGATTCGATTCCTCAGTTTAGATGGCGTACTTGTGACTGCAGTACTAATCGCTTCGATCGTTATCTTTTTTTCTTTCGGAGAGAAAAAAACAGCCGGCTCAATCCCTGCTTTCGCCCGAGTGATTCAAATGGAGGATCATACCAAGTCCATAGGTTCCATTAGAATAGGAACGCAGGCAGTAACGGCCCGAATTGTTTCCGGGCCATATAAAGGACATCAAATCAAGACGATCAATCAGCTGTTGGGGCGCGATATGACCGATCGTTATGTCAGCCTGGGCGATAAGGTCCTTTTTATGCTCGATACCAAAAATGGAAAAATCTTGAACACCAAAATTGTAGACTACGCGCGGCAAGGCTGGCATCTTTTTCTTTTCATTATTTTTGCCGGATTGCTTATCTTCTTTTCAGGATATATGGGAATAAAGGCGTTTGTCTCATTTATCTTTACTGTTGTTATCCTATTGAGGTGCCTTTTCCCGCTTATACTTGGAGGGCATGATCCTCTTTTGGTGTGTTTCGGATTTGCGATTATTATTGGAATCATTATCCTTCTTTTGGTCGGAGGATTCACCAGTAGAACCCTTGCCGCGATAATCGGTTTTGCCATCGGAGTTATTATCTCGGCAGGGCTCACCACTCTTACAGGTTATGGGATGTATCTGCGGGGGATCACATGCGAGGGAGGTGTTTTCCTGCTCCAATCCGGGTATCCGGGGCTCGATTTGACTAAAATTCTTTTAGGCTCGATTGTCTTGGGAGCATCAGGTGCCATGGTAGATATATCGATTTCAGTGGCGACTTCGGTAAAAGAGGTCGCTAAAGCTAATCCTATGCTTACCGCCAGACGCCTCATTCTTGCGGGATTCGAGGTGGGCCGAGCAGAACTGGGCACCATGACAACCACCCTTTTGCTGGCATATATGAGTGTCAATGTTTTCCTGATCTTGCTTTTTACAGCCAATGAAACCCCCATTAGGAGCCTTCTAAATACTACTATAGGCTCACATGAGATTCTGCGGATCATTGCCGGTAGTATGGGGATGGTGATAATAGCTCCAATAACCGCTATTGTGGCAGGGTTGCTTTATCACACTCAAATGGGCAAACACCCATGAAAAACCAACCCCAAATCTGAGATTCCCAATGGCGAAAAAAAATGTTTTCACCGTATTCATCGACGCCGCAACCGGGCCTAATGTTTCTATAGGGCAAAAAGTAAACGCCGGCCAGGTCCTGGGCCGTTCCCCGGACCAAAAGCCAGTGACTTCGCCGGTCCATGGCACGGTTAAAGCATGTGTTTTTGATGCAGACAAACACCTCTTGTGCCTTTTGATCGAAAAGGTAACCTCGCCAGTCTGAAAACCGCCAATGGCACAAATAAAAAACAGCTTGAGCCTCCTATTTGAAAGCCCCTCCTATCAATAACGGGGCTTTTTTAAAATCTCCTTCTTTCACCTATCCAACAATACCTATTTCATACCAGTATATCGCATAAATAAAAAGGTTGTCTTTTTATTGACATTCTGGTACTAGGGAATTGGTGCTTTTCCCTGGATGCGAACTTTAAGCGAGGGGAAGCTATGAAGCGAATTCAAAGACCCCATTTCTCATATAGAGAGGTGGGGTCTTTTTGTAGAGTAAGGCCACCTAATAAGCAGGCTCACTATACTTCCCGGACTCTAGAAAAAAGCGTGAAGGTTTGATTAGCAAATGAAAGCTATAATTTTGTGAGAATTAAGGCTATGGCACGTAGCTGAGAGAATACTGGAGCGCTTAAGACGAAAGGTTTATTTGGGAAGTCTAAACTCTGACGAAAGTAACGATTAGAAAATTAAATCGCAAATAAACGAGGACCATACTTTCGTTGAGCTACTTGTCATACGTTCCGCCATTCCTTTGCCACTCACTTGCTCGAAGGTGGTTATGATATCCGAACAGTCCAAGAACTTCTTGGCCATAATGATGTCAAAACGACGATGATCTATACTCATGTCCTTAACCGCGGACCAGCTGGTGTTCGGAGCCCCGTCGATGAACTTTGAGGTTATCGAGGAGGTTTTTATACTGATCCGTATAAGACACCATGCTAAAACATCCAAAGAGACGCAACTTTCTGATTTGTATAGATATATTGTTTAAGCCATCAGCGAAACAAAGGAGTTTTATCCGGAAGAAAACCAGGGTTCCGCGTCTTATGCGGATCAATCTAAACATTGTTAGGTATGAAATATGACATTAATTGTTAGTGAAGTTAGTAAATTTGGAATCGCCATGACTGCAGATTCTGCAGTCACTGAACAATATCCTTCCAGATGGACATTATCCTCAGGAATTCCTGCTCCCCCCACAGTTAGAACCGGGGCGCAGAAAATCATTCCAATACAATCAATCAATGCCGCAATCTCTGTGTGGGGAATCGGTACTGTTGGAATGCCCAATGATTTGGATGCACAAATACCTAT
>CAZBOB010000219.1:0-5287 GCA_964492995.1 uncultured Desulfobacteraceae bacterium
TCAATATACATGTACGAGTCGCACCAGGGCGGGCTTTAGCTCACTTTAAACTTTATCCGCCACCGTACTTTGGCGGATTTAGTTCACTTCAAACTCTTACGGCGTTTCTTCAGGCAGAGCCGGATAACTCTGACCCCCGCAATGCGGGACAGGCATGGCCCATAGGACCAGGTTTTCAAGATTAAATAAAAAGACGGATATGATCAAATGAACAATTAGTTAGTGTCCATCCATAAATGAGGATTTTTGTTTAAGATCAAGGCATGTGAAAAAAATAACCAGAGGTATATGTTTAATATTCCGAGGATTTATTCGCCACCGAACTTTGGCGAATTAATTTTTTGAACATAACGCAGAGATTGGGCCCCGGTTAAATATTAAATACGGATTTAACTGGGCAAGCAAAAAGACCATTTATGGATGGACACTAGTTAACCACTCGACCACTTAACTGTTTAACGGAAACTGAAGGAGATTAATAATCCATGGAATATGATATTAAAGATGTAAAACTGGCCAGGGAAGGTCTGCTGCGGATCGAATGGGCCAATCAGAGCATGCCGGTCCTAAACAATATCAAGAAAAGGTTTGCAAATGAAAAACCCCTAAAAGGCAAACGCATAGCAGCCTGTCTTCATGTGACTACCGAAACCGCCTCTTTGATGCAGACATTAAAAGCCGGCGGCGCCAAGCTTTCTCTTTGCGCCTCCAACCCGCTGAGCACACAGGATGATGTGGCGGCTTCCCTTGTAAAGCATGACAAAATTTCCGTTTTTGCCATCAAAGGTGAAGACAACAAAACATATTACAAGCATATCCATTCAGCAATAGACATCAAACCTCATTATACCATGGATGACGGTGCCGACCTGGTTTCCACAATTCATTCCGAGCGCCAGGAACTCATTGAGGGCGTTAACGGAGGTACCGAGGAAACAACCACCGGAATCATTCGACTCAGAAGTATGGCGGCAGAAGGAGTCTTGCAATACCCGATCATCGCTGTAAATGACGCCCGGACCAAACATTTTTTTGATAATCGTTACGGCACCGGTCAAAGCACTGTGGACGGCATTATTCGGGCCACAAACCGCCTGATCGCAGGGTCCAATTTTGTAGTCTGCGGTTATGGATGGTGCGGCAAGGGTCTTGCGATGAGAGCATGTGGAATGGGAGCAAACATTATTGTAACCGAAGTTGATCCCACTACCGCACTTGAAGCGGTCATGGACGGATTTACCGTAATGCCGATCCGTCAGGCGGCAAGGATCGGTGATTTTTTCTGTACGGTTACCGGGAACATCAATGTGATACGCAAAGAACATTTCGAGGTCATGAAAGACGGCGCTATTGTAGCCAATTCCGGTCATTTTAATGTTGAGATCGATCTTGAAGGGCTCAATAGCATAACAAAATCCCGCAGGATAGTCAGGCCCTTTGTTGAAGAATTTATACTGGTAAACGACAAGAGGATCAATGTTCTGGGCGATGGAAGACTGATAAATCTTGCAGCCGCTGAGGGACATCCTTCAAGTGTTATGGATATGAGTTTTGCCAATCAGGCTTTGAGTATCGAATATATGGTAAAGAGGAAAAAGAAATTTAAAAAGGATGTCTATCCGGTGCCCGAGGAAATAGACAGGGCAATCGCCAAAGAAAAACTGGCTTCCATGAACGTTAAAATTGACAAACTTACCGCTGAGCAGAAAAAATACTTGGCCTCGTGGAGTATGGGAACATAGCGGATTGTCGATTGAAGGTTGTCGATCGAAGAATAAATAAAAGCTGACCTCTTTTGGGTCAGCTTTTTACTCCAACACAATTATGACTCGGCATTTTTTCATAAAGGAAAGGTTCTCAGAAGCACTTCGAAGCCTGCACGCATCTACATTACTGATTATAACTTCGGAATGTTCGACACCTTCTGTCCTCAACCCTTTTACCGTCAAAGGATTGTCTGCAACCCTCTGATTACTCTGAGCGGTTGCAAGGTCCTTTGAATACCCGCTCATTCCTTGCTGTACGGCATATTCACGGCTAACAAAAGCGGATCCATAAACTTCACGTGCATTTTCGTCGAGTATTTTTGGGGCCATGACAGGCTTTGTTCCAAGGCCCTTGGTATCAACAACCAATCCGGTAAAAACAGAGGGTGAATTCTTAACCGGCGCCATGGTTCTGATCGATTCCAACGGTCTGATTTCCCCTGGAAGAACAAGCTGGGCAAATCCACCTCTCAGGTTCATTTCCATTGTAACTTCTATGGTCCCGTCTGAAAAATATTCTTTTTTTACAACCTCGGCACGTTTAACCATACTCTCTATTTTAGACATAATTATATCATTTTTGCCCACATAATCTCCGACAACTGTGGTGCCGTCAATTCTAATCCCTTTCGCAACTTCAAGGATTTTTCGGCAGGCATCCAGCGTTGCATCTTTTAAAGCGGTTGAACGTGCTGTAACACGGTCAGGGAGCTTATTATCAAGAACTCCACTCCCTTTTGCTTGAATGACTCCCTTGCTCCAGTTGATGATCCCTTTTATCTTCTGCTCAACAACGTCCTGGTCCCGATATTCACTACAATATCCGACAGCAGGAATGAGCAGCAGAAACATAAGTGCCAAAATAAACGACCGCTGATTTTTCATAGTAACTCCCTGGCCTATTTTGCGTTTTTCAAAATACCGTTTCGTTTCAAAGGCCGATCAATCGGAACATGTTTCTGAGAATCCCTCTAACAACACTGATTTAATCACCTAGTTTTGTCAATAGAAATTGACGATCTCGTAAAAAGTTGTTTTTTAGTTTTTACCAACCCATCAAAATTATACGGTTTCTCGGAGTTCGGCAGATAATAATTTTTTATATTGTTCGATCCGGGATAGGGCGTCTTTTTCCGTCGAAACTTGTTTGATCGATCCACGGAATCTGCCGCTGTAACGTAATCCCTTGACAAACCACCCGAGCCGGCTGCGCATCATACGCATCGCCCGCTGCTCTCCAAAGTATATTACAGAAGATCTAAGATATTGAGCCATAACTTCAAAACGCTGGGATGGATCAGGCAATGAGGCTTTATTATCCCGGATTAGCTCAAGTACCTGAGAAAAAATCCAGGGGTTGCCGATGGCCGCTCTGCCGATCATGACTGCATCACACCCTGTTTGATTTTGCATCTTCAACACATCTTCAGGCCTTATGATATCCCCGTTTCCTATTACAGGGATTGAAGCAGTATTTTTAATAGCGGCAATCAGGGACCAGTCGGCCTTGCCCCGGAACCCCTGAGTTGCAGTGCGTGGATGCACTGTAATAGCGTCCACACCGCATGCTTGAGCTATTTCAGTTATTTTTAAGGCTTGGTCGCCGGAACTGTCCCATCCGGTTCTTATTTTTATGGTCAACGGAATTTTTACCGTTCTACGGATCGCCCGAAGAATTTTTTCGACCTTTTGGGGCTCTTTCATAAGGGCTGCACCTGAACCGGTTTTTAGCACTTTTTTTACCGCACAGCCCAGGTTGATGTCTAGGATATCAGCCCCTGAGGATTCAACTATGGTTGCAGCTTCAGCCATAAGCGAACGATCCGAACCGAATATCTGAACCGACAACGGTTTCTCTGCGGGCCGGCTCTCGAGCAATTCATGTGTCTTGACCGAGTTCTGAACCAGACCGTTGGAACTGATCATTTCCGAGCAAACCAGCGCACAACCCGCTTCTTTGGCCAGCAGACGGAACGGTAGATTAGTGATACCCGCAAGTGGAGCTAATACGGTAATATTATCAAGTGGAACTGAACCTATTTTCATTTTTTCGGCAACTTTCTTTTGGAAGTCGGATTCGCATAGCAAAACAGGCAATTGTGATAGCATGGGTGCAGGTGATAAGATCCTACGTCTACCGATACCATGCATCCGCATCCCTGCTTTACCCTCTGGCCGGTATCTTTTTTAAAGTTCAGATTGCCCCCGAAAATTTTCACTAAAAGATCGTTGGGAATACATGAACTTTTTTTTATGTTTGAATCTGCGGGCAGGGCGTTGTGTACATCTTCTTCACAACAGGTATAAAGATCAATATTTTTTTCAGAAAGTTCTTTTTCCATTTTCAGAAGAATTGCTTTTTTTGTTTTCAATGGCGGATCGACAAATGAAAATCCGGGCAGGGATGCGATCCGTTTTTGAATTTTTGGGTAAAGGTCCATGAAGCTTGTGATACATTTTGTAACACCGCATCGGCAAGCCCTGGCTGCAATCAGATGAAAATCATTCAAATTGTCCTGAACTTCTTTTTCATGAAATTTAAAAAAACAGATGGGATCAAATCTCCAGTTAATTGCTCTGGCGTCAAAATCCCGGCAGAGCTCCTTTAGTTGATCAAGACGTTGGTTTAGCGGTGGCACACGAGGTTCAAGCAAGGACGAATTCGAGTTTATGGTAAAATTAAAAAAAAGATTGTATCCCATCGAAAAAAGCTTTTGGCCGAATCCACCCTCGATAAAAGGACCAAAATTTTTTGACCAGAATACAAGGGTGTGAACGTTGTCGGGGGTTGCTGTTATTCTGGACTTTTGTCGGTTATATGGATTGACCACCTCGAAAAACCCCTTACGTATCTGATTGATGAACCAATCCATGTAAAATGCCGGAATATCGGTCCGTCTGGAGGCAGAAATAACGATTTGAGTCGATGGTTTCATTAAATAATTTTATCCTTATTTTTTTTCAGATCTAATAATGATATAACCTTTCCGTTATCCGGTTTTTCAGGTTTTTTTTGTTTATCTCCGAAGGGATCAGGCTCTTTGGGGCAAACTACCGGCTCCAGACGCACTCTCTTGCCGCCCATGGTAAACTCCTGACCGTCAATATAAATATCCCGCAAGATCCAGGTTGCTACCTGAAGGGGTAGCTGTAGCATAAGTATTTTGACATGATACCAATCTTTTTTTACATCAGGAGAAATATCTTCTATTCTGGCGAATGATATGGGTTGATCTTCAAGGTATATAAGTACAACGTCATTTTCTTTTGCCATGATGCTGTCCTTTCAAAAAGTTAATGCATTTTCTTTCATTGCCACCAAGACACCAAAGCACAAAGAAAGATTGGAACTTAGAGGCTTCGCCCCCAATTGGAATAATGGAATGATGGAGTAATGGGATGATGGAATATTGGAATACTGATTTTAAGAAGATGATATTCCTCTATTTAATTCAGCAGTCAGGGAGTTTTTCTTATAACGCTTTGAAAATAGCGTAATGAATGATCAGCAGCGAAATCAT
>CAZBOB010000220.1:0-5275 GCA_964492995.1 uncultured Desulfobacteraceae bacterium
ATGTTCGATGTTGGACGTTCATTTTTTATTTTAGCTCATAGTTTAGTGTTTAATATAAGATGTTGCATTCAGATTTACGCCAGTTCAGGAGCCCTGAATTTGCTGAAATATCAGGTCAACGCTTCACAAAGGTCTGGAAGTTCTTGGATTATTCTGTCCAGTCTTGTCCTATTTTCAGTGTGAACCATATCACGGACTATGGTGAATTTCATGCGCACCGCTTGTTTGTATCCGAACGCTAAGGCAGATAATAGAAAACTCAGATCAGAAAAATATCTCTGACCAAACGATTGATGCCAGGAAGAAAAACGAGCGGAAATCGCTTCAATCGTATCTGAGGCCTGTAGAAGCGTCTTATCGTCTATAACTGCGGGGCCATTTGTTTCCACACACAGGCAATATGGCACCTGAAAATCAACAACTTTTTTCGGAAGAGATACTCCCAGATTTTTCCACTGTTCCTGCAAATGTTTTTTACCCTTACGATCACGCGCCGCAAGTGTCTCATAATGGGCTCGCGACCACAGCCCATAGGACCGACAGCCAAAGAAACGATCCGGGTAAATCAGGCATTCTTGACCCGCTAAGAAGGGGCATGATGTAATCTCCACGGGATTCAAGAAAAAATAACCGATAATTTTTTGAATCAATCGCTTTCGCATGGCAGCAGCCATTTCTACTAAGCGCCGGATGACCGGCAGTGCTTCCACCAGGGTCATTTCCGGTAGCATTGAACAGCAATGCGTTTTACGCCGGCATCGGGTTGCCGGTAGGAGTGCATACGTTTCTTTGAGCTCCTGCAGTTGATGATCTGAAGTCTGCAGCAACTCTCTGATAATATGGGGTGAGAACGTCAACTTATCAGGACTCCAAATGTTATTTTCAAACCTTTTCTTGTAACATCTCAGTAAATTATGGATTCGGGGCAATATGATCATTTAATACAACAGAATTTATTGAGAAGTTACTTTTCTATTGCGAACAGCATGCATGTATATTATTAAATTTGGTCAAATGTAAAGTTAAGGGCCAAGGAGGGGTGTTAACACTTGGCCGGGAGATAGCGACCAAAGGAAACTTCTGCCTTTAAAAACCCCTCCTTTACCCTTTGCGGGTGCTCCCCTGCCGGTATCAGAGGATAAAAAAACCCTTCAAACTCATAAAGTTTGAAGGGCTGCACCCAGTTTACTTGACCCTTATTGCGTTCATTAATATACAACACTCTGTTGCACCGCAGGGAGATGAGTATATGTTAAGGCAGGTCTTCTGACTTCCGGTTCATCCTACTTTCTGCGCCTTCCCACCTGGTTAAAACCAGTCAGTGGCATGTTGCAGATTTCGTCACCGGTCACAGCGGCGGGACCGCTCTCGATTTTCACGGGATTCCCTATTAAGCCAAATTGGCACCTTGGTCATATTTTTAAATAATGTTTTATTATATGTCAAGTCATTAGATGCCTCTGCATCCAAAATGTAAACTTACTTATAATTGTTTGCGAAACCTTTATTTATTATGAGTGTCCATCCAGAAATGGTAGATTTTGGTTTCCGGCAAGGCCCGAGCGAGTTTTCAACCGCAGGCATAGCGCGCTATTTCGAGGATTGAAAACGAACGAGAACGCAGCCGGGGGCCGAAAGATGCCTTTTATGGATGGACACGAGTCAGTGTTTGTACCAGACCCTTAACCGTCCCCATGTAATCATTCATACCGTAATAAAATATGCTATTGTGATCGGCTCCGGGTATCTTCAGCAATTTTTTATCCGAAGCAGGACAGGCATCAAAAAGGGCCTGCGCATCACTGAAGGGAATGATATGATCATTTTCGGCATGGATAAAACGAACCGGCTTGTAAAATTTTTGAACTTTATCGATATTTCGAAGTCCGTCTTGCTCACGAATTCCCATGGCATGGATATTCACTCCGAGCAATTGTAACAGAGGCGAGAAATAGGCAAAGCCGCTTTCAATGATGAGTCCGTCAATCTCATTTTGATAGCTTTCTGCAAGCTCAAGGGCGGAGGCGCTGCCTAAAGACCGTCCCATGACAATCAAGGGACCGGTATATGCATGGGTATGGAGCCACTTTCTGAAATAATCGAAGATAGTATGGCAGTCACGCATCATCCCGGTTACGGTGGGACTTCCGGTTGAGCGACCGTATCCACGGTAATCTACGGGCAAAAAATTAATTCCCAAATTCGAGTACACGGGGCCAAACTCGTTATAGTCAGATACAATCTCTCCATTTCCGTGAAAAAAGAGTATTACAGGCGCAGCTTTATTAGAGCCGTGAAGTCGTGCACCAATGAAATGGCCGTCTTCTACGGGTATGGTAAAGTCTTTTGCATTCTCACCGGGTGGGGATATGAATTCTTCAGGCCTTGGATGAAATAAAAACCGAAGAATCTCGGGACGATCAAAAGCGGAATAATCGATCTGCGATACATCTTTCATAATATAACAGTATCAGTTAGTTGTAACTTTTCAAAAAATTCTTGAAGTGTATAGGGGTGTTAAAACTAAAGGCCTAAAACTGATATAACTCGTCGGCAAATTTACCGACAACTGATTTACAATGGGTTTACAATACCCGAAATGTGGTTTTTTTCAAAGATGTTTTGATAAATTTTTTGTGCAAAATTTTTTTATTTTTCTCTCAATTTTAAAATTTAAAACATAATTCATAAATTTTTCTCGCCAAATTTACTTATTTATTATGGCACCATCAGGTGCCGATGAAAAATGATATCACAACCACCAAAGCCATTTCAAACCAGAAAGATACATAGCAGATATTTCAAGCATGAATAACGCCAAGCTCACCTATCGGGCTCAGATGGGCGAGAATCTGTCAGTTGTGACCGATTAGGTGGATTGAGTGGTTTGACAATCTCCACTTTATAGACTATATCTTGCTTATTTGAATACCAATGAGATATCAAGGTCCCTCCCAGAATGAACATACCAGTTATCACGGCAACCCATATTGGAATCAAGTAAGTCCATCTCTCGGCACGTTTTAGCTGACGATCATGGATTTCGATGGCTGTTGTAAAAAGGCTTTGAGTGAACTCTGTAGAAAGCGGGTCTTTTTTTACATTTTCATCTGAAACATATCTTGATACCAAGGAGACAGGATATTTTTCTTTATACGAAACCCTAAAGAACTCAGGATGATCTTCGGCTATATGAGTCCACTGTTTCGCAGACAAAGGATCACCCTGGAGCTCTGATTTCAGTCCTGCTTCTATTCGCCTCGCGTTCTTATGGAACGCAAGTACCTGTATAAGAGCGAGAACATCCTCCAGTCTTCCTTTTTTTAGGTAAGCAGTTGGCCCTTGGGATCTAAAACCAACTAATGCTTTGAAAATTTCAACAGCTAATGAAAGAGATTTAAACATGCAAAATTTAAATTCCTAGTATATAATTGCTAATATCAACAATATATTACATCGTACGGGCGCATTTTCCGCAGATCCTTATCCAGTCCGTTTTTATGCCAATTGCCAATGTTCAATTCTGTTGGTAATTTCCACGACCTAAAGTCCGCTCAATTCGGTTTGAAAGGTTTTTTCTAAAATCAGGAAATTTATCTTCCTCCCAATCGATACAATTATATTGTCTGATATCAAAGTGAAGGTTTTCCATATCATCTTTTCTACAGGTAAATATTACCTCCAAGCCCAAGCCTTTCGCAAAGCCAGCTTCATAATAAACTCCGCCTCGATGACCAGTAAAGTCGGCCACTATAAAATGACTACGCCTTATCTGAACAATAATTTCATCATCAATTTTGTCATTGTATTCTCTTTGATCAACTCTATGAGGTTTGTAGCCCGCATCCAAGATTCCTTTTGAAATTGCATTATCATAAGTGTTCTGCATACGGTCATCAAACCACATTGCTACAAAACACTGGTTGCTATCGGAATTGACCTTCTTAATTTCCTCCAAATGAGCCCATCCAGTTGGTACAATTTTATAAGCTCTATCTCCCGTTGATCGCTTTAGTATCCTTGATGTAGACTCCAAATATTGTAAAATTTCTTCTATTTCATCTTCATTTACACACCAACCCCAGCTTATCCATCGCTTTTCTCTTCTTAGGAATTGACCTGCATATTCAGTGTTTTTCTCAATAGACAACAGGACCTTGTCAGCTCGTTCATGAAAGCTGGGCGAAGGTAAAAACAAAAGAATTTCCAATTTCTGTCTCGTTATCTCGAACACCTGATTTTCGGATAGCCAACCGGATATATTTGCCCTTTGGCGTGCAGTTAGGCGAGTGTTTTTAATGTTCACTAAAGCTGTTCTAACAATATTATAAT
Organism: uncultured Desulfobacteraceae bacterium; assembly: GCA_964492995.1. GTDB lineage: Bacteria > Desulfobacterota > Desulfobacteria > Desulfobacterales > UBA11574 > S5133MH16. Next base: position 4,333 of record CAZBOB010000220.1, read on the forward strand.
TACCACAGCGAGGACATTTTACGGAATTTGCATCACTTGATCCTACTCGGCTAATTTGACTTTGTTCCTCACAAATTGGACAAGGGTTCATTTTTGTTATCTCCAGAAAGGTTGTTAATATAAAATTTTATGATATTTTGTAAAAGTGTTCCGGCTTTGGCTGTTAACTGAACCGAGGGATTATATTTATTTTAGTATTTTTTTCTAATGAGATTTCTATTTTGACGATATTTATGTGTAGCCGTTTTTGCCTGGCCGAAACTAAAACCCAGTCTCTCCAAATGCCTTACACATTCAATATAACGTTTTTTTTGCCCATTAAAATCATCTAATATTCGGTCATACTCATCTTGTGTTGTTCTGTTTTTTGCTTTTAAATGATTGCCGTGGTGTAGATAGACATATGATCCATTTTTAGCCTGTTCATAAGATGCACCAGCTTTAATAAGTATTTTTTCGCATTCAGTTTGGGAAAGGTCTCTTTCACGAGCATTTTTTAGATCGAGAATTCGAGAATATTCCTCTTGTCCGAAATATTGAATACGTTCATTCATTTTACAAACCTATTATTTATATTAGGTGTTTAATCGATTAATAGAATTATTATTATTCGATCTAAAAATATGGACGAAAACGTGTAGTTATGGACGCACATGCCTTTTAACATATCTTACCAATATTTTGAAATATTTATAAAATGGTTTAATTGTCGATATCATAACCGGTGGTTTTTTAAAAAAATCCCTCGGAAACAGAGGCTGTTATCAATTTTTTGGGCCAAAATTAGTGAATTATTTATAGGGCCAACAGGCACTGACGAAAAAAGATATTACAACTATAAAAACTGATTTCAAAGTACAGAATAAATTGCAGAAATTCAAGATATGGATAACCAACAAACCCCGCAGTTAGCGCAGTTTGCCTTTTATTAATGGGTGTTTAA
>CAZBOB010000221.1:0-5228 GCA_964492995.1 uncultured Desulfobacteraceae bacterium
GGTCTTATGACTCTTGGACATGAGAAGTTTGTAGTCACAAAGGGTGACACGATCTGTATCCCACCAGGGATGCCACACCGGATTCAGAATACCGGTAAGGGGGTACTTAGGATTCTTTGCTGCTGCTTCCCACCGTATTCCCATAATGACACGAAATTGCTGGTGGAACAAAAATCAAAAGGAGAATAATGTGCATTAAAATCACAATCAGTTTTTGTCAATCTCATCGAATTATGTATGAGTTTGTATGATGGAGTCGCTGATTATTCATGGAGCTATTAAATCGAAAAAACTCTCCGACCCCTCAAATAGTTCAAGGTTTACATTCGAAATCGTAAATGATAGATTTAAGTTATGAGTTTGGTGGCTTAAAAAAGAGATATGAAACCTCGCAAATCGAATTAAAACAGCGAAGTCCAAGAATGCCTTTCTTAATGCACGAGTATTACGAATAAAATTAAATATTGTGTAGTATCCCTAATGGAAATAACACGGCGCAATTTCATAAAAAAATCGCTCATATTGAGCGGCTCTCTGTTTCTCGGTAACAGTTCTCTCTTTGCTTTGAATAAAAAAAGAGAACAATGGTATCCTTCCTATGCGAAGCTTGAGGAAGAAGGGGAATTAGCTAAGAGAGTTGAGCAAGCTTATTCAATTTTCGAACAATGCGAACTTTGCCCCCGACGGTGCGGTGTCAATCGGCAGAATGGCGAACGAGGGTTTTGCCGTGCTCCGGCCAAGCTCATGGTCTACACGGCACATCCACATTTTGGTGAAGAGATATCGCTAGTGGGAAAAAGAGGATCCGGAACAATCTTCTTTTCCAACTGTAATCTCCGTTGTGTCTTTTGCCAGAACTGGCCTATCTCCATCAAAGGATATGGGAAAGAAGTTCAAGACGAGGATCTATCCGATATGATGATTTACCTCCAGAAGATCGGCTGCCACAACATCAACTTAGTAACACCAACCCACGTTATGCCAAACATCCTCAATGCGACAAGGATTGCTTTTAAGAAAGGGCTTCGTCTCCCCTTAGTTTACAATACCAGCGGTTACGAGAGAGTTGAAATCTTGAAGATTCTAGATAGCATCGTGGATATTTACTTACCGGATATGAAATATATGGATGTTGCGAAAGCGTCGCGGTATTTATCTGTGGCATCGGACTATCCTGAAGTGGCTCAAAAAGCGGTTCTAGAAATGCACAGGCAGGTAGGAAAGCACCGGGTCAATAGCCAGGGAATTGCTATTCATGGATTAATGATCAGGCACTTGGTTATGCCAAACAACGAAGCCGGTACAGAGAAATTCGTTAGATGGGTAGCTGAAAATCTCCCGAAGTCAACCTATGTGAACATCATGCATCAATATTTTCCGGATTATAAAGCCTTTGAATACCCTGAGATCAATCGAAGAATTTCTGTAAAGGAATACCTGGAAGCAATGCATTGGGCTGATAAATATGGCTTGACCAACCTTGACCCGCAGTCTGTTAGAATGAAAAAAATCTATGTCAAACAGACAAGAACTTAGGGGCTTCGCCCCAATTGGAATAGTGGCCCCGGTGAAATAGAAAAAAGTTTCACGGGGTAAAAATGATGGAGTAATGACCCCGGTGAAATAGAAAAAAGTTTCACCCCGGTAAGATCTGCCGGACCTACCCCAGTACCATCTGCCGGAGCTACGGGGCAGGCGGGGCAGGTTGGGTAAAAATGATGGGTGAGCTTGTCCTGAACGAAGTTGAAGGAAAGGAGTTTTTTACAATTAAAATGGTTTATTTCTGCCCTTATCCCCAATATTCCAGCATTCCATTCTTCCATTCTGATGGCATAAATAGGTTTTTATTAAAAAACTATTATTTACAATAGGTTATAGAATTTACGATACGTTTGATTATGGAATATAAAGCAGTACTTTTTGACCTCGACGGCACATTGATAGACACGGCAAATGACATTGGTGATGCTGCAAATAGAGTTTTATCAAATAGGGGTTTCCAAACACATTCAATTTCAACCTACCGATTGTTTATTGGTGAAGGTGTAAAAATCCTTTTCACCCGTGCATTACCTGAAGAAAGTCGTAACCAAGACCTCATAAATGCCTGTCTAAAAGAATTTATCGAAGATTACAGGTGCAATTATAATGTAAAGACAAAACTATACGATGGCGTTCCGGAACTATTGGATATATTAAAGCTGCGTGGTCTAAAACTCGCGATTTTATCAAACAAGCCTGACCTTATTACCAAAGATTGCGTCGCATTCTTTTTATCAGAATGGGATTTCGATGTTGTTTTAGGACAGCATGATTCAATTCCCCGAAAACCCGATCCGCAGGGCGCTCTTGAAATTGCGGAAAGACTTGCAATAGTGCCGTCCAATTTTATTTACCTTGGAGACACAGCTATCGACATGAAAACCGCCGTTTCTGCGGGAATGTTCCCCGTTGGAGTGCTGTGGGGGTTTCGCTCTTTAGAAGAATTAAAGGAAAATGGGGCGCGTGTCGTTATTGACGAGCCCATGCAACTTATGGATTTTATAAAGACATGATTAAAAAAATCATATCAGGCGGTCAAACCGAAACAGATCAGGCAGTTCTTGATGTTGCAATAAAACTGGGATTTCCCCATGGTGGGTGGATCCCAAAGGGACGGATTGCCAAGACAGGAACATTGCCCGGCAAATATGGGCTTAAAGAAATGCCTACCGACAATTATTCCGAATGTATCGAACAGAACATAAAAGACTCAAAAGGAACGCTTATAATATCATACGGCAAATTAACCGGTGATTATGATTATGCCAGGAAAATGACTTTGAAACATAAACGCCAGCTGCTTGGGATAGACCTTAACCAAACAATTGCCTTTAAAGCTGCATCTCTCATTAAGGATTGGATTCAACTGAGGCACATCGATGTTTTATATGTGATTGGCCCGAGTGAAAACATAAATCCTGATATAGGAAAACAGACAGCGAGTATCGTTGAGGGCGCATTAATATTGGATCTGATGAATGCCTCTCCCGGTTCTGATATAACCGATTTTTCCGAGAAAGCCTATCTTAAGAAACTTCATGTCCCTCCAAAAACAGTAAATGAAGCTGTTGACATATTAATGTCGGAAATGCCTCTTAAGGATAAGGTCATCATAGCTAATATGACATACGGTGAACTGGTTGGTCTCAATTCAAATTTGGGTTCTTATATTAAAAATATATTCCGTCTTTGGTCTGGTAATGATGAACTAATAGAATCTTGCAGGTTTGTGACCAAAAATAAAAAATTAAATGAAGACGGTGCATCCTTGACCATTATTGAGTCACTATGGAAAAGATTACGGAAGACACATAAAATAAGAGTGGTGAAATGAAAGCAAGATTCAGGTATTATGTAAAAACAAACTCTGGAAATATGACACGGTTGGCCCTGGTGAAGTTTTAAGGTGTCACAAAGACCGAATCATAAGAATTTATTTATCTTCAACCTATTCCTCAATGCGAACAATCCTTCCCTGGACTTCGGCTTTCACGGTTCCTCTGGTGCTAATCGTATCCATAATTAGTTCCCGCAGCGGCGATCGGATATGTTCAAGCGGTTTCCCGACAAAGAGTTTGTACCCGTCACCTCCTGAAGCCAGGAAATCCGTGACCGCGACCCGGTAGATCTTTTTCGGATCAACCGGCATATGATTTGAATTCAGTCGAACTCGTTCCACCGCATGTCCTCGAACATTGAACCGGATTCCCGAAACCTGCAGAAATCCACCGTCTTCTTCTTCCCGCGTCGCACGGACCGACCGGGTCAATGCCTGCATCAGCTCTCTTCCGGTCAGATCCAGCAGAATAATTTCATTGGCATATGGCATGGCCTTGAAGACTTCCTCACGGGTGACGGGGCCTGTGTCTATGCTGGCTCTCAGGCTGCCGCTATTTAACAGGGCTACATCAGCCCCCGTATATTCGCGCATGATGTCCGATACGAAGTTACCCAGCGTGGTCTCCTCGTACCGGATCTTTTCGCGTTCACCATCGAGAAAGACGCGGGATTCACCGATCACTTCTTTGAACTTTTTATCCATTCGGGCGTGATATCGTTTCACGATCCGGTCGATTTCAGGATCAGAATTGATATCTGAGGTTACCGGAATGTAGCTATGGGTGACAAGCTGAGCCTTTCCGGTATCCGGATCGACCTCCAAATCGATCCGGCCCAGGTACCTGCATTTCTCGAAGGCCTGGAATATGGGTACATTTCCGACTTTTCGATAGGGTGACAGCAGGATCTGGTCATGCCCACCGATGATGGCCGACAGTTCAGGAACGGCCCGAGCGATGGCCCGGTCGGTTATATGCTTGCTGTGTGACAGGAGGATAACCGGTCCCTTCTTATGCAGACGGTCAACGGCATCTTTGACTGTCTGAACGGAATCCAACACGGTTACATGCTTAACGTTATCCGGCCGAGTCGTGACCAAAAGGTCCCTTGTTGTTGCACCAATAACTGAGAGTGAGATGTCTTGAGTGAGTGAAAAGGAGATCGATGGTTCACATATGAGTTTACCCGAGTCTTTCCGGATAATATTTGAACTTAAAAATGGAAACGCGGCCATTTTTTTCAGATCCAAAAAGTTCTGAAACCCGAAATCGAATTCATGGTTGCCCACGGTCATGGCATCTACGCTCATGGCATTGAAGCATTCCACATCCGGCCGGCCCTGAAAAACCGTGGACATGGGTGTACCCTGCAAAATATCGCCGGCAAGCAGTAAAAAGGTCCAGACGCCTTTATGGTTGTTCTCGACTCGGATATTTTCAGCCAATGCGGCCAGACGGGCAATGCCCCCTACCTCTACTTTGCCTGTGTTTGTTTTAACCTTAAATGGCCGGAGGTGACCGTGACTATCGTTGAAAAACAGAACCGTGACATTCAGCGGCGGTTTACCGCCTGCGAACGTCCGTATCGGCACAAAACCGTCGGCCACCGCGACAGCAATGATAAGAATGAGTATGTATATCAATTTGCGACGGTTCATCTTGCTCACCTTATGATTTATTGAAGGGTGGATTCAGTTGCACCTATTTGCCAATCTTGACTCTTAACACTTGTGGACAGGTTTGATGAGAAAATGACAATTCTCATCCGGATGACGCCCGTCGAAATTTCAGGACTCCTGAACTGGCGTAAATCTGAATGCAACATCTTCTATTAAACACTAAACTATG
>CAZBOB010000222.1:0-5098 GCA_964492995.1 uncultured Desulfobacteraceae bacterium
CATAGGAAGTCCGCCTAAACGTGACTTCGACATATTCGGAATTGTTGTGACATTTTTGCGTCCAAAGTAGACGTTCCCTAACTCGAATGCGTACCAGAACCAAAACAGGGCAAACATTGGGTCTGCTTGCCCGTTGACAACGCGAAGACGGTGCAAATGGTTCTGATAATAGCAGCGTTCGACTTCTCCCCGCCAAATTGCCGTACGACCAACCCATCCTCCTTCACAAAGGAGTAGATCACCATTATGTAGAGTAAGCCTATGCTCATCACTCTCAGTAAAGTGCATTTGATCCAATTCTGATAAGTCAAGCCGCCCCCACATCACGTTCTTTGTTCGTAGAAATGGTTGCTGGTTTTCACCAACACGGTTCTTTTTAGATACCTGTTTGCCTTGTTGAATCTCAAAAATATCATCAACTCGAAAACCGTGCCACTCCAGTGGCAGTCCTGCAAGTTCAAGTGGACGCTCGCTTTTCGCCATCTCTCACACCCCCAATTTCTTCAGCACTGCCCGCAGGGCGGCGTTGGTTCCTTCAGCCTCGGCCTCCAGGGCATCGAGTTCCGAGATGAAAGAAATATGTCTCATACGTCCCATAAGTGTCCCATAAGTGGGTTCCGTTGTCGATTGTCTCAAATGTCCCATAAATGTCTCATTTTCGCCTGGCATCTCTTATTCCAATTCTGATCCTTCCCCAAGCACATAGATGGTGCCGCGCTTTTCACCAATGCGTGTGAGCACACCTTTACCCACGAGAGCGTCCAAGTCTCGGGCAGCGGTTTTCCGAGTAACTCCGGCAATCTTTTGATATTCGGAATTACTGATTGATCCAACCTCTTTTACTCGATTAACGCCTTTTCGCTGGCGTTCACTTACGCCTAAACTTATGAGGACATGGTCCGTGAAGCGGTCCCGCCAAAGCGTCACGCTAAATTGCTCGTTCAATTGTTTAAAAGTCGGGGCAGGCAGATGCGCTTTGCGGCAATAATTTATGACGTTGAGCGTACCGTAGCCTACCTGCTCGATGTAACCAGCTAGGTAAAAGGGGCGGGCCAAAAATGGATTTACCGGTATGGAGATATGCTTCTTGGCCAGGTCATCGACCGACAGTTTTCCCGGCAATTTTCCAGGATTGAGTACTTCGACCCGATCGGCAAACACTGTGACTTGAACCGAACCGTTTGAATCATAGTCCCTATGCACAACGGCATTAATGATGATTTCGGATATGGCTTCAATTGGAATCTCCATTCGTACTTTTGCCGCGGGTCCTGCTTCCCTACCTCTGACGGTACGATTGAGCCTTGAAAGAACAAAATCAACTGCTGCATCAATCTGTTCAAACAGCGCACCTTCCAAAATCTGCTGACTCGGGATAGGCCTTGTTTCTTCTGTGCCATGGTAATGGGAGCATTTGATGGTGGCATTCGGACAGAATCGTTGTGGGTTCCTACCGAACAGCATTAAGGTTGCATTCAAAAGGTGCTCATCATCCTTCAGCACAAGCTGTTTAAGAATGTTATCGATGCTACTGCCACCAGCAAATACAAAATCCCTTGCTCGCTTGGCTCGATCGAGGAACCAGGCAATACGCTCTTCAGAGATATCTTTTAACTTCGCTCCCCTGGCGCGGCTGATATAAAAAGGGGTTTTCGCATCCATCAAAAGAACATCCTTTCTATGGGTGGTTCTGTTGCCAGAAAAGGAGGCTTTGCATAACCTTCAGTTTGAGCTCGTGCAGTGATGCAAAGGTATCATAGGTAACTACACGTGCTCTTCTGATCAGAGCTGCCATTTTCCTTGCCCGGCATGCCCTGCCCGATATTTGTTTGATAAAAACAATACGATCCCTGTTTAAATGGGTGGCATGATTAAATTCATATTCAGTTGCAGAAATGCCGTTTTGATCGGGTGTTCCATAGGTTTTACCAAACAATCCCAAGTAAATAGTGCACTCTTCCACTTTGTCAAGATAGACATCGCGAGGATTTCGCTCATTTGCCGGCAGGTTTTCGAATAAAAACACATCAAAATATTGCTTTAGATATGGGTCTGTAAGAATGAAATAACACAGTTCTCTTCTCACATGGGCAAACTCATTTCGTGGACTACTGACGAAAATGAGGTTCATCCATAGACTCCCAGTTTAGTGAGAATCTTTTTCAACGCCGCGTTGGTTTCTGTAGCCCCGGCCTCCAGGGCATCGAGTTCTGCAACAATCTCGCCGAGGGGCCGGTACTCCTCGGCGTCAGCGGTATGGATATAACGCGAAGGAGAGATATTATAGTCGTTCTTGACGATCTCGGCCTTTTCCACGATGCGGCTGAACTTCTCCTCTTCATTCCAGTTTAGGAACGTGGCTGCGATTCTCTCGATACCATCTCCGGGAATGTAGTTCTTGGGATCGCCCTTGGCAAATACCTTGGAGGCGTTGACCAGAAACAGCCTGTCCTTTTGCTCTTTGGACTTGGCCTTGTTAAGAAAGAGCAGGATGCCCGGGGCCGAGGTGTTATAGAAGAGGTTTTCCGGCAGGTAGACCACGCCTTCAATAAGGTCGTTTTCCACGAACCACTTGCGGACTTCCTTTTCCTTGTTCTTGCCTGCGTTGCCACTGCCCCGGCTGGCCGCACCGGTATCGAGCACGATAGCGGCCCGGCCCGTTTCATTAAGCGAGGCAGCCATGTGCTGCACCCATCCCCAGTCAGCCGACTGCTTGCCGGGAAAGCCCGCGCCCTGGGGAAAGCGGCCCAGTTCGTCATTATCGTAATCCTGTTCGGTGAACCAGTTCTGATTCCACATGGGATTGGCAACCACACGGTCAAAGGTGCTGAGTTTTCCGCTGTCCCTGAACTTGGGGCTGCGGAAGGTATCGCCGATCTCGATTTTGCCCTCCATGTCGTGGATGATCATGTTCATGTTGGCCATGGCCCAGGTATTGGCGATGTATTCCTGGCCGAAGAGCTGCAACGGCGCGTATTTTTGTTTGCTGCGAAACGCCATCTTTTCTTCTAAGGTCAATTCGCATTTAATCAGCAATCCCGCAGAACCGCAGCAGGGATCGTAGATGGAATGCCCCGGCCCAGGGTCCATGATCTTGGCCATTACCATGCCGACTTCTCTGGGCGTGTAGAACTCGCCCGCGGACTGGCCTGATCCCTCGGCGAACTTGCGAATGAGGTACTCGTAACTGCGTCCGATGATATCCGGCTCCACATCAGCCAGGCCCAGCCGCTTTTCAGAGATCTTCTCGATCAGGTTGGAGAGGCGGTCGTCGTCGATGTCGCGCTGTCCGTGGGTGGTGGCGTTAAAGTCGATCCGGTCGATGATCCCCTCCAGGAGCGGGTTGGCTTTTGCGATTTCCCTCAGATGGGTAGTGAGCTGTTCGCCTATCCTGTCCGAGAGCTTGCGGATGATCGACCAGACCGGCTCTTCCGGGTCATCAGGCTCCAAAGGCAGGTAGAAGCGCACCAGCTTATTGTCTGTTGCGACCAGCTTGAACGCCTTGGCACGAGAGCCGACCTTTTCGGCGATCCGGTCTACTTCATCATCGAACACATCACACAGCCGCTTGGTAAACACCAGCGGCAGGATGAAATCCTTGTACTTAGGTGCATCCTGCGCCCCGCGAATACTGCACGCCGCATCCCATATCCAGCTTTCCAGAGATTTGTCGTTGTTGGTAGTGTTGGTATTGTTAATTTTCGCTTTCTTAGCCATATATCCTATTCCTGAAATAATCCGAGATTACTTTTTTAGAATGAATTTAACTCCCTTTAACCGTAAGGAGCAATAATATTGGTAAAAATTTGATGTTTAGAATCAGGTTATGATTCCAAAGTCAGTCAACATAATCTTAGAAAATAACATTTTACAATTCCCGAATCGCGACTGCTTTATATTCACCAATGAGACCTTCATCTGCAAAGCTGAAGTAGCTGTTGTCTCCGATAATAATGTGGTCGAAAAGGCCGATACCCGTTGCCTTGGCTGCCATCATGAGGCTTTTTGTAAATCGTTTATCAGGTTCACTCGGGGTTATCGAACCGGATGGATGATTGTGAGCAACAATGATGGATGGGGCGTTGTAGCGGATTGCCATTTGAATGATATCCCGAATGTAGGGATTCGCTTGGTCAACAGTACCATACTCAATATCCATAACCTCTGATATCGCATTTCGCTTATCAAGCAAAAGCAATAAAAACCGTTCCTTTTTCAAATTCCCCATAAGGGGCATCAAGAAGCCTACCACATCGGAGGATGATTTAACGGGCCCTTCAAGGGCCTTTTCCTCGCTCAGCATTCTCCTACCTAATTCAATGGCTGCTTTAATTTGTGCAATTTTTGCATTCTTGAGGCCGGTGATTTTCTTGAATTCCGAGGCATCAACACCGCTCATCGCCCGTAAAGATTTAAACCTGTGGAGAAGTTCCCTGCCAATATCGACCGCGCTTTTTCCCGGTGCGCCTGTTCTGATCATAATGGCCAGGAGCTCTGCATTGCTCAAGGTATGTTCTCCATATTTGAGCAACTTCTCCCGCGGCCGGTCATCTTCCGACCATTCTCGAATTGGTATGGGGTATTTAGTTCCTTTTTTGGTCATTTATGTGTATGAACCGCCCACTCGCTCCGCTTGTTAGAGACACAGAGCGCGCTGAGTTTATTATTTCTTTTTCCTTTCTGCTGACCCCGGAGGAATAGGCTCCGTCCCAGAGAAATATGCTTCGCATTTCACGGGATAAACATTCCACAGGGCGGAGGACGACAGAAAGGAAAAAACCACATCCCTACGGGAAGGTTTTGCGTCATTTGTACATTATTTACGGGAAAGCCTTAAATTCGTTGACTTATCTCCTTCTCCATTCAATCGGTACGTATAACTTGGTTTTTGGCAAAATCTCCAGATCTTACCAATCATGTCAGGCATGTCGTCCCCGCAAGTATTTGACATGATCAACATTTATTAACGGAAGAATCAGCGTTTGTGCTTGTAGGCTACCTCTCTTTCGGCCACAGCAGGCTTTCTCTTGCTTCTTCCCCGTCGAATTTGAACCCGAACTGAGGCCCCCATTACTTCGGCAACTCGACGCAGCATGCT
>CAZBOB010000223.1:0-5084 GCA_964492995.1 uncultured Desulfobacteraceae bacterium
CCGGCCACACCCCGGATACGGCCGTTAATGATATTGTCATTTAAGGTAAAATAAGATCCCCGGAAGGTTCCGCCCAGGTGGTACTCGATGGATTCCACGCCAAAGCCGGCAATCTGGACAGCTTTATGTTGGGGAATCATGACCTCTGCTTTGCGGTTTTCAAAATTGTCGATGGCCATCTTGACGATCCGCTCGGCGTCTCTTACGGCATGATGCTCGTCAAACTCAATATGGATCACATTCTCCTGCTCCATCCTGGCAATGGGATGGGTGGTGATCAGGTGTGTATGGAAGCACTTGGCCACATTGGCAAGATTTTGCATGATACACTGGATATCCACCACCATGGCATCGCAGGCGCCGGTGATAATGGCAAGCTCCTGTGACAAAAACGTTGTCGCAGAGGGGATGCCGTGGCGCTGAAGGAGTTCATTGGCCGTACAGCAGATACCGCTGAGTTGAATCCCTTTGGCCCCTTTTGACTTGGCATAATCCACCATTTCCTGGGTTTGGGCCACCGCCACGATGATCTCGGACAGAATCGGCTCATGACCGTGCACGATAAGATTTACATGATCTTCCTTCATGACCCCGAGGTTGGCCTCGGACTGTATGGGGTAGGGGGTTCCGAAAAGAACGTCCTGGAGATCCGTGGCCAGCATGGACCCGCCCCAGCCGTCGGCAATGGCCGCCCGGGATCCCTGCTTCATCAGATTTTTATAATCCATGTCCACACCGATATGGGTGCGGTGCATGATTTCAACAATTTCCCGATCGATATTTCTGGGAATAACCCCGGCCTTCTTCCATTTTTCATACAGGGGTTGGGGCGCTCTTTTTGCGTACAACAGTTCACCCTCGTACTTTCCCCATTCATTGATTGCGGCTTCAGCCACTTCAAGGGCGATTTCATCCGTTTTTCGGTTAACCTGCTCGCCCTCAACTTCAACCGTGGTTTCAACACCCAGCCAGGGAGCGATCAGCAAGAGTTTGTCCACATCTTTAATCTTGTAAGCATCGGTTTCCTTTTTTGCAGCAGCCATGAAAACTTCGGCCACACCACGGCCGTGATCTGAATGGGCGGAAGCACCCCCTGCGATCATCCGAATAAAGTTACGCGCCGCAATGGTATTGGCCGTGGCGCCGCACAGGCCCTTTCGGGTGTCCTCTCCCTCGATTCCCGCTTTGGGAAGCGGGAGACGGCACGGCCCCATGGAACAATTTTTACAGCAGGTACCCTGCACGCCGATGTTACAGGGTTTCATTTGTACCGCTCTGTCATAAACCGTATCGATTCCCAGTTCCTGAGCCCGGGCTTGCATCTCCTGAGTTGCAGGATCAATGGAAATCGCTTTCGGATCAGCCATCTTTTTCGGCTTTTTCACCTTTTCTTTTATTTCTTCTGCCATTAGAGGTTCCTCCTCGTATTTTTTTTATTTTCTTTTTTGCATTCTGTTCAGCCGGCCCAACATCTGACTCGCTTTAGATTCTTGCTTTGTTGCACCTTCCTGGGCTCTTATCCCTCTATTGTCAGATCCGGTTCCGGTGCAAGAGATGCAAAATCGATGTCAATATCCTCAAGCTGTTTGCTTATGGAAGCAACATCAGCAGCACTTCCGCCGTCTAAAGCCAGGTCGATAAAAGCCCTGGTCAGCCTTACTGCCTCCGGATGCCTCATAATCAGAACATTCGACCCTGCCAGCAGATAAATTACGGCAGACACGGCTTCCATAAGGATGCCCCGTCTCTCCGGATCACCTAAAATCGGCTCTTCTTCCGCGGTCAACTTGGCTTCCTTGCACTTCCATATCTCGTTGGCAAGGTTGTTGATAATCGGGATCTGCAGCTTGTCATCACCCTGGGTCAACGCCGCCATACCGAGCCGTTCCATTACTGAATAAGAATATTCCATGCCATAACCCAAACCGCCGGTTGTGGGATCGACAATCATACGGTCCAGCGACAGTCCTAAGTTTTCAAGCAGAATGTTGACCTGCTTGGCAAGGTTAATATCGATGGGCGAGGATGAAATAACAGTATGTCCATACCCCATGGCGGCAGCACCGATACCCTTGTGATTCTTGTCTTCCACAGGCCCTATAACTAGATTTTCACCAGTTGTTTCTTCTGAAATTTTCTTTAACACCTCCTCATCCTTTTCTATGTTGCCGGTACCCCAAATAAGCAACGGTACGTCAATGGCTTCAAGGACCTTTTTTACGGTTGCGACTGCCTCATCAGGACTGGCATCCTGTGTATTGGGGTCGGTGCTCTTAAGCTGAAGAACGATCATATCGGCTCCAAACTCGTCAACACACTTTTTGGCCCAGGCCGCAGGATCTGAAAGCACATCCTTGAAGTGGCTGAGCGCAGCGACCGGCCACTCGTCCGGCTCCATATCCCACACTTCCATGGCGACGACCGGTTTGTGGGGCATGTCACCTTCGAAATGGTAAAAAGGATAGCACGTCTCGCCACCGACGGTAACGGCTTTGTCCCCTTTGCCAAGGGTGATCTCCTTTATACTGCCGGTATAAGACTCTTTATATATTTCTAAGCCCAATGTTCCCTCCTTTATACGATAAAAATTTAATGATTAAAGATTATTACGTTTTAACTCTCATCGACGGGTCCTAAAGGAGCAGCAAAATCAAAAACCTTAAGGACACCGATAAAAAATCAACCCCCTCCTTTCTTAATATGAATTTTGTTAAAAAATATCTACATCGGTAGATTTGTAGCCATAATTTAATAAGGTATCATAAATAGAATTGCGCACAAACAAAAACTGTAATTTTTTAAGTAAAATTAAAATGTTGTGATAATTTATATGAAAAAGAATTGACTTTAAAACTTGCCAAATAATACTATTTATATTGAGATTGTTTTTTTGTCAATAGATGAGTTAAAATTATAGGATTTAATATCATTCGATTTCATTAAACATGCAGGTCAATTCAACCACTTCGCCGTCATAAACCATAACGACTTTATAAGGTAAGCTTTTAAAAAGCTTTATCATACCCTGGTTTCTTGGCATGGTGTAAGCAGTAAGACCTGAAATTCCATTTTCTCGGGCAGCTTCGCACAGTTTTCGCATCAAGATTTTTCCCAATCCTTTTCCCTGCCAGTCTTTGCTAACGGAAAAGGCAACTTCCGCTATGTTCTTGCCCGGGTCCAGCAGATATTCCCCAACGGCTACGACCTTTCCAAAACCAAATTCTCCAACAACGGCGAGAAGGGTTAAATTTCTGATATAATCGATTTGGAACATTCTCTCCACATCGTCGCGAACAAACCGGGTCCTGGCCTGGAAAAACCTGGAATATATGTCATCTTTATCCTGATTGTAAAAATGTTCCTGGATTCTTCTCTCATCCACCGGTTTTGCCGGCCTTATGGTGATCAAATCACCGCTAATCTCCCGTGTCTCTTCCAGTTTGATCGGATATATGCCATAAGCCGATTCCGACAGTATCCGTTCGGCGCCGAGCAACTCCATTTTTTTGGCCTCGAACAAGAGCTCATCACGAAAATCAGGATGGGCAATGCTGATCATGGCCATGGCTCGTTCCTGCAGGCTCTTTCCAAACAGGTTTACCGCTCCATATTCGGTAACTACGTATTGAACATCACCCCGTGGAACAACGATTGCAGTATCACTTAACATCGGGACAATCCTGCTTTTTTTAGCATCCATGAATGTTGAGGTAAACATGAGTATAGACTTTCCCCCTTGGGATCGGGACGCTCCTCTGATAAAGTCGAGCATACCGGTTACACCGGAAAAATAGTTGTAGGAGAGTGCATCAGCAGCAACCTGGCCGGTAAGATCCATGGCCATGGGCACGTTCATGCAAATCATTTTGTTATGGCGGGAAATAATACCCGGGTCATTTACGTAGTCTGAAGGATGAAACTCAATGGCCGGATTATCATCGAGATATTCATAAAGATTTTTTGTTCCGATGGCACTGCTCGCAATTATTTTGCCCTCGTTAAATCCTTTTTTCCGGTTTGTAATCACCCCCATTGAAACAAGGCGCATGATATCGGTGGTAACATATTGGGTGTGAACCCCGAGATCATTTTTATCGGAAAATGCCAGAAGGATGGCCTGTGGAGTTGCCCCCGGACTGATCTGGATGGTCGAACCGTCATCAACAAGCCGTGCAATCAGCCGGCCAATAACATTGGCGGTCTCTAATTCCGGCAGCTCGCCAACGGTAAGAAGCTCCTCTTCATGCTCAACAATCACGTCCACATCGTTCACGTGGATAAAGCTTCTGCCCAGCACACGGGGCATGCTGGAATTTACCTGGGCGATGACAAGGTCGGCGGACATGGCTGCAGCCATAGTTATATCCACCGAAATTCCAAGGCTCATCCATCCGAAATCATCCGGTTCAGATACCTGAACAAGGGCCACATGTATGGGCAGGCGCCGGCTCTCAAAAAGCTGAGGCACTGCCGAAAGGTTCATGGGCGTGATAAAACGCTTGTTTCTTGCAAGGCTTTTTGGCTTGGCGGATCCCAAGTAAAATGACCGGATATTAAAGCTTTGATCTTTTGTTTTATCTGCTATTAGCGTTAGCGGGGTACTTTCAAGGCTGAGCAGGCGGACAATTTCAATGTCCGTAAACGTGTCCGACGCTTGAGCAAGTTTCCTGACCAGATATTGAGGTTCTCCACAAGACGAACCGATAAAAACCCTTTGCCCCGGTTTAATCATACTGATAGCTTTTTCCCCGGAGCGCTTCTTTTCAACATAATTATCGGCCCAATAGCTTGGCGTGGCCATTTGGTCCCTCATTAACCAGAACTTAGGGGCTTGGCCCCAATATTCCAACATTCCATTCTTCCATGCCCATGGCATAAGCAGGTTGCCATAAAAAAACTTGTGATTTTGTCAGGTTGCAGCAATTCCGAGACGTTTAATTATGGATCAACCACTTAACCGGTTTTTATTACCTTATTTATTTATAATTATCAAGAGGGTAAAAGTATTTGTTCAGGGTAAACGCATTTAATTTCGGTGCAGCGTAGCGACGGCGTGTTTCTCTTGGAAACCGACTGACTGTTTG
>CAZBOB010000224.1:0-4951 GCA_964492995.1 uncultured Desulfobacteraceae bacterium
CGCCGGAATTGGGCAAAAGGGAACGTTTTTCAAATGTCTCTCTTTCGGGCTATAACAATATAGCGGAACGCAGGTTTTCAAAATTAATCTTACCTAACTTATGCCGATTTTAGGTTATAATTTTTGTTGATCACCCTTACGGACAAACGGATTTATAAAATTCGTACTCGCCTTTTTCGCTGATCCTAACGATAACGGCACATTTAATGGGATCGCCGTCCTCTGTAAATGTCATCTTACCCGTGATACCGTCAAATTCCTTAATCTTTGCTAGTTCATCGCGGATACCCTTACGGTCTTTCTCCGCATTCCCGGTAATCTTGCCGTAAGATTGAATGGCTTTTTGGACGATTCGCAGGGCATCCCATGTCAAGGCGCCCACATCGTCAGGCACGTAACCATACTTTTTATTGTATCGATCGATAAAGGCCTTGGTTGCGCCCTTAGCCCCGGCAGCGGCGTAGTGTGTACTGAAGAAGAGCCCGTAACAGTCTTTACCGCAAAGCTCTACCGTCTCTGCTGAACCCCAGCTGTCGCTACCCATAATAGGTTTGTTCCATCCTAATTCATGGGCCTGTGGCACAATTAAGGCCACCTCGTTATAGTACTGGGGGGTAAATAAAACCTCGGCGCCTGATTTTATGATTTTTGTCAACTGAGAGCTAAAATCGACGTCTTTGGTGGTGAAGCTTTCAAAGGCCACCACGGAACCGGCGCCGTTCGCTTTTTCCCAGGCCTCTTTAAAAAACTCGGCAAGTCCCTTGGGGTAGTCACTGGCGACGTCATACAAAACCGCGGCTTTGGTAAATCCAAACTCCTCTTTAATAAAATTGGCCGCCACCGGCCCCTGGAAGGGGTCAAGGAAGCAACCCCGAAAGATAAACGGACGGTTTTTGGTGGTGTCTGGATTTGTGGACCATGGACTAATCATAGGAGTTTTATAGTTGTTAGCCACCTCACCGGCAGGTATGGCCTGACCTGATGCCTGAGGCCCCACAATGACCATCACTTCGTCCTGGGTGATCATTTTGGTATTGACCTTTACTGCCGATTCCGCTTTGGACTCATTGTCTTCAATTACAAGTTCTACCGGGTATTTCTTTCCCCCGACCTCAAGGCCGCCTGCAGATTTAATATCTTCAAGCCACATTTGTGCCGCATACTTTGTGCCTTCACCCACCTTGGGGATATCTCCGGTCAGGGGAGCGTTGATGCCGACCTTGATTGTCTTTGTCTTACTCCATACAGATGGAGATAAGATTAAGCCAATCACCAAACACGAAACCAAAAACAACAATACTTTTCGCATGGTTGCCTCTTTCTTCTAACCTCATTAACATGTTGAATTAAAATGAAATAACGAGTCTCAATTCGCCTGATTTATTCGGCTTAGTAGCACAAAGGTGTATCTTTTTCAATAAAATAATATTTCTTTGACGGATCATAATATTCCTAGTGGATTTTCCTATTAAAAACACCTGTTTTATTTTGCCTTGGATATTTCTACTTTCAAATATAAAGGGATTTCTTTCCTCCCTTTAACCAGCGTATAATTTGAATTGAATCGTTCATCAGGAAATTCATCAATTATTTTATAAGCAATTTTATGCCCTTTCGTAAATGTACTCGGTTCTACGAATTCATATCCCATATGTGACAGCCAGACTTCGGGGACAAATTCCTTTCCCTTTTTCAAAAATGCCTTGAATGAAATCAAATCTCTTGAGGGATCTTTTCTTGGACCCTTAATAACATATCCCTGATCAAGCAATTCTTCCAGATAATCAAGGTTATTTATGGGTCCAACAGACTTGCTGTCATTCATCGAGTTAGTCACCTATAAGTCCTATAAAATTGCGAGGTCTGAAGTATCTTTTCATTCATCCGTTTCTTTACAGCAGTTCATGCAGTTTCTGCAGCAAGTCATCATATTCGTCGCCACGAAAACAAAACTGCAACTCGCTAAACCGTTCCCTGAGATCCTTGACTTTATCAATAACATCGCTATTATTCTTCACCACATCATGGATCAAGACAGCCAGGTCATGGAAAGCCTCTTCTTGCATGCCGAATCGAGTCATCTCAGATACACCCGTTCGCAGAGCGCCGGAGGCAGTAAACCCTTCTTCATCGGTATTGGCCTGGAAGTTACAAATGATGTTGTTGGCTTCCAGCCGACTGGCGATTTCCGGACCACGGCTGTAGCCCACATCTAGCAATACCTGGTGGGTTTCGGTGAAATCGATACTCGGATCACCGATCACATCGAGTCCACAGTCTTTCAACCCCCGAGCGAATGCCTTGGCATTGGCGATGACTCTGGCCTGATATTCGTCCTTGAAATGGTTCATCTCGTAAGCGGCTATGAGAAGCCCCAGCAAGGTGCCGGGATGGTGGCTGGACACCGACCCGGGGAAGACTCGTCGAAGCAGAGCCTCCCAAAGCTCATAGCGCTCTTCGTCCTCCTGAAACCGGCCGCCTACAACGCCACGTTGTGTTCCAAAATAGGTCTTATGTGTCGATCCGGTGACCAGATCAGCCCCTTCAGCAAAAGGCTCCTGAAAATGAGGACCGATGAGTCCCAGCACGTGGGCCATATCATACATCACCACCGTGTCTATGTTCTGAGCGTCGAGGAAGTTTCGGATTTCGGCCACCGGCTCCTTGTGAATGACCATGCTCTTGCCAAAAATGATCAACTCCGGCCGGTATTCATCAATCAATTTCAACGTGGTCGGAACATCGATCTTATGACGGTTATTGGGTAGCACAGGGAAATTAACCACTGCCGGGCGTTCTGTGCGCGGATCCCGGGCAACATAGTCCCTCAGTGCGCCCATGGGCTGGGCGCTGAGATGTCCGCCCTTGCCGATATGATTATTCATCACCCGGCGAATTCGGCGCGGCTCAATTTTACGATCCACGCGATTGATGTAGTCGACCATTGCGCTGAAAACAGCGGTATTGGCCATTTGTCCGCTTACCAGTCGCGTTTCTATGTTCTCACATCCCATGAATTTTTGCATTTCCTCTTCAAGCATTTGCTCGACTTCGGCGATAAATTCGGTGCCCTGGTAATAGAATATATCGGCGTCGTAGAATGCCTTCACCTTTTTATGTTCGGCGTACCGGAAGGCAGGGTCCATTACTGACAACATTCGGGCCATGGGTGAGATCGTCATCTCTGAAGGGATGAGGTTGATGCACTCTCGTTGTCGCCATCGAGTGTTCTCCACGCTCTTTTCAAGCAGTCTGAGAACCTTGGCCGGCGCATCGCCTGTCGGAAGTCTCTCAGCCGGCAGTTGTTGATCGAAGATGATCGGGCGTGAGTAAGGCGGCGCCTCGGAACGCAGATGAAACGGCACCACAACGGCATCAACCAACTTGCCGCGAATTTCAATTGTGACTCTCTCGTCCTCGACAATATCACTGTCGATGTATCCCAGGCAGATCGACCGTAACTGATGTTGTTCGGTCTGGGCCGAACCCAAACCTTCTCCCTGGATAGCCCACATAGGGATCATGGTGCCGCTGGTAACATAGCCCACATGTTTATCGTCCTTAAACACCTTTGCCCCTTCACGGGCCACGCCTCGATCCGCCACGGCAATCGGCTTGCTCACCCGGGGTAAATCTCCAATGATTGAATAATCGCGGGAGATGATTCTCTTAAATGCCTCATACTGCCCGACCAGCGCCTCACGGCCAAGGAATTCACCTTTCAGCGGCGAAAAACTTACAGCGAACTTTGCCAGGGGACAGGCAAATATAGGAATTTCCTTACCTTCGGGGTCTTGGCCCAGCTCATGGCCATAAAGCGGTAGGGCAGCTTCCAGCCGGAGTGTATCCCTTGCGCCAAGACCAATGGGTGTTGCTCCTTTTTCCACGATATAATCCCAAAGCATCGGACCGTCCTCTCCATCGGCAAAGAGCTCAAAACAGACCGGTTCACCCGTATAACCGGTGCGGGCAACCTTGACCGTGACACCGGAGATCGTCACAATGCTCACGGCGTTTCGCGTCGGCTCCGGGAGCAGACCGGACTGGATAATTTCTTCCAGAATCTCGCGCGACTTCGGCCCTTGCAGCGACAGCATGGCAATCTCTTTGGTGCGATCGGTCAGTTCTACATTATCGAAATCGTTCAAAAGCGCCTGGAAGTGATTCCAGTCCTTTTCTCGGTTAACGCCATTGACCACCAGCAGATACTCGTCCTCGACAAAGCGATAGAGATACGAATCATCGACAGCCCCACCGGTGTTGTTGGGAATAAAGGTATACTGAGCACCCATCTCTCTGATATCGAGTGCTTCAGCGTTGTTGCTCAAGACGTGTTGCAGAAACTTCAACGCCCCGGAACCTCGAATAATAAATCGGCCCATGTGGGAAACGTCAAAAAGTCCTGAATGCTTACGGGTGGCCAGGTGTTCCTTAACGATGCCGGTGGAGTAAAACATGGGCATCTCCCAGCCAAAAAATTCCACCATCTTAGCTCCCAAATCCACGTGCCGGTCGTAGAATACGGTTTTTAAAAGGTCGCTCATCAATCATCTCCTTTCATTACAAAAAAAGAACCCTGAACTATAAACAGATCAAAACCGCCGTAACAGGAGGTATCACCACAAAGCCCTTTCTAATATCAGGGTTAAAACCTTTCGTCAACTAAAGGCTGAACCTCTGAACCCTGAACCTGGTTTTGGATAAATCATAATCTGGTATTTACAATTATTCATATTATGTGATAACGATTTAAATTCCTGCGTCGATTAAAAATTTAGTACATAAAAAGGAGTAAAAGTCATGAAAGAAATCAGTGAAATACATTTACCAGATGACGTTCGCTATGCGGAAGATCATGAATGGGCCAGGCTTGAGGGAAACAAAGTCAGAGTAGGCCTTGATGACTATGCCCAGGATCAGCTCGGAGACATTGTTTTTGTGGAGCTACCCC
>CAZBOB010000225.1:0-4941 GCA_964492995.1 uncultured Desulfobacteraceae bacterium
GCCGCAGAGTTAAATATTATTTCTTTTGCCGTTGAGGGGACGGCAAAAGAAAACAACTCAACTTTTATTAAAGTAATATTGTATTGAAATACAGGTAGTTATTTCTTTATCCCACAGGGATCTATTTTTTTGCTTTCCGGCGTCCTCCGCCCCGTAGGTTGCGGAGCCTATCCTTCGGGGTCAGCGGAAAGCAAAAAAGAAACAAATTCTCTGAGACCTCTGCGACTCGGCGGTGATTTTAAGTTATCCAATTATAATACGATACCGTATTTAAGAATACGTGTACTTAGTTGCTTATGTCAAAAAACGCCGGTATTACAACACATAAAATCAAATGGTGCGATCTGCGCTGTGAGTATGCCGACTTTGCAAAGGTTGACGCTCTGGATGGAAGCTGCCGAACTTTTATGTCACTCTGGTGTAATAAGCTTAAAAAACATGTAACCAAAAACGCACCCTGTGAAATTTTGTTCGGTAAAAGACGGCCCACAACCGGGTTTTAGAACTGGGTTTAGGGATAAAATGTGAAAAGTGAAAAGTTGAACGTGAAAAGCAAAGAACCGTTATTCCAGTGACCTTTTACCTTTCACGTTTTACCTTTTACTATCAAAGGTTCAGAGGTTCGGGAATATCGAGAGAAGATCGGGTCACTAATCCCTGTGAACTATCAGAAAAAAATCAATAAAAAGTTGAACAAATTACACATTTTTTTTTATTACTGGCTTCCGATTCTCATTTACTGTCTTTTAATTTTCATTCAGTCTTCGTATCCCTCCATTGAAAGTGTCCCTGAATTGCCTAACATTGATAAGGTTTTCCATTTTGTCGCCTACGCACTTCTCGGCGCCCTTTTTTTAAGGGCATTTAAAACATCGCGGATAAAAAATAATGTAAAACTCATGTTGATACTCAGCGTTCTTTTATCGTCTCTTTACGGAATCAGTGACGAAATTCACCAGTATTTTGTTCCATACAGAGATGCTGATCTTATGGATGTCCTGGCGGACATGCTTGGCGGTGTCATGGGGGTTTATATCTATCAAGCAATTGCCGGGAAGATTTCCGCCGGGTAAAAGGGCTGTGTCAGGGGTTTGATCGAAACCTGGTAAATGATGAAGTTCTATCAAAGTTTTTTTAACAGGTGATGCTTTTCGCAAAGATCTAATTGAGAACAAAATTTGCGGTTTTAGTTGCTGCTGATGGTAACATCTCAATAAATTATGGAGTCGGGTCAATATGATTATCTCATACACCAGAACTTATTGAGAAATTACTGCTGATGGCTATAACCTATTGACAAAATAGTATTTTTCGTTCAAAATAGGTTATATGGCTTGAAAGCAGATTTTTTATGAATGAAGCGCCCGAGGCAAAAGATGGTAAAAAACCCGGAAATTTTACAAAAATTTAAAAATACCTTTTATAAAAGTGAAGGTCCTTTGCCGTTTTTCCATTCCTTGAAGATCTTCACCTCTATGTGGGCCCAAGGGATAAAA
Organism: uncultured Desulfobacteraceae bacterium; assembly: GCA_964492995.1. Classification (GTDB taxonomy): domain Bacteria; phylum Desulfobacterota; class Desulfobacteria; order Desulfobacterales; family UBA11574; genus S5133MH16. The sequence goes on from CAZBOB010000225.1 coordinate 1,497, forward strand.
TTAGGGGTCCTCCCCCCTAAAAACCCATTGGAAGGAATCGAGACAGACATCAAGATTGCCAATGTGCTGAATTCATGTTTGAAAAACTCCTGTCAAAAATAGGCCTGTGCCTTGACAAACACAACCTCCCTTACATGATTATCGGAGGGCAGGCGGTATTGCTTTACGGAGAACCCCGCCTTACCAGAGATATAGATATTACTCTCGGTGTGAACATTGATTATCTTGATCGCCTGTTAAGCGCAGTGCGAGAACTCTCCCTCAAACCCCTTCCCGCAGATATCGAAACCTTTGTCGGCGAAACCATGGTTCTGCCGGCGCTGGATGAACATACCGGAATCCGAGTCGATTTTATCTTTTCATATACTCCCTTTGAAACCAACGCCATTAAGCGGGCAAAAACAGTAATGATATTGGGGCAAAATGTTGCTTTTGCCGCTCCGGAAGATCTCATCATTCATAAAATCTTTGCGGGCCGTCCCAGGGATTTTGAGGATGTAAGGGTCATCCTTATTAAGAATCCGGATCTCGACATTTCATATATACGAAAATGGCTGAAGGCGTTTGACGAATCATCCGGTACAAATGAATTTCTTAATAATTTTGAAAAAATAATAAAAGCTACAAGTTAGTTCACTCGTGAAATATCCGGGCTAGACCGTGGAACCGGTAAAACAGAATTCATTGATCCTCAAAGCCGGAACCCGGGCCGCGTAACCGCCAAACTCGCTCGTAAGCAAACGGGTGTCCCCGCCGACTCGATCGACATTCGCCAGTGCCTCAACGTATGACTGGGTAAAGCGAAGATTCTTAACCGGATAGGCCAACTCCCCATCTTTGACCATAAACAACCCGTCTCGGGTCATCCCTGTAATCACACAGTCGCGGGGATGCACAAGCCGAGTGTACCAGAACCGGTTGATATAAAGACCGCGCCGGGTTGAACGGATCATCTCTTCGATGCTCGAAGAGCCGGGAGCCATAAAAAGATTGGTGGCCATGGGCCCAAGAGATCGCAGGGTCGGCAGCAATGCATGGCCGGTGGTGGTCTGGTCCATTTTTCTTCCGGTGATGCGATCATGCACCGGACTCATCACCACGCCTCTGAGCACGATATCCACACGTTGCTTGGGTACCCCTTCAAAATCGAATGGTACGGGTACACCCTGGGGATCCAGGCCGTCATCCCAGATAGAAATGAGTTTGCTCATGGCCTTCACGCCTATGCGATCATTCATCCATGACCGTCCCTCCAGCAGAGACTGAGCCCCCATGCCGTAGTAATTGAGCATGTTGAGCAAATCTTCGGTTGCGTAAGGCGTCAGTACAACGATGTAGTCACCCGAAGCAATCTCCCGTGGGTGTCTTGCATCTTCCGCTTTCTTGATTGCTTCTCGAAACAAGGACTCTATAGGAATATCATCCACTCGGAATCCTGAACCGTGTTCACGCCCCGAACTATCCTCTGACATGATAACCGTTTGAAAGTCCGCGCCGGTCCTGACGTAATAGGCGAAAACCCCCCGTGAATTGGCAGCAGCAATCTCGTGGGTTGCCGTGGAAAAAGTTCCCGAGCCATTGAGCCCTTTCTCGGAAGCCAGACGGCATACCTGTCCAACGGCTCTGGCGCGCTCTTCAGGCGAACACTCCGCCGTATGCGGGTCGAAGGCTTCTACGTGTTTGTACTCGGCAGGTCCGGGGAGTCCCGGGTAATCCGGGTCCTCCGGACTGGCCTGGGCGTTGGCTCTAGCCCGTGACACAAGTTTATCCAGCCCACGGCCGTCTAACCTGTTGGACGTGGCCAGCCCAATCCTTTTACCCCGAAGCACGCGCACAATCATAGTGGCGTTACGTTCGGCCACGTTTTGGTGAATGCCGTTATTGGCGAAACGGGTGAGGCTTTGATCTTCAAACACAAGCAAAACTTCAATCGGATCGCTCCCCGACCGACGCAAAACATCTTTGCATATGTTTTCGGTTTTTTTTCGACCCAACATGTTCTAACTCTAGGTTCCTACTGTTTGTATACACCCACTCGTATGTTTCGGAATCGAGCCGGAGCCGCGCCATGCCCGGTGTGGGCGATTTGTGACGGCTGCCCTTTTCCGCAGTTCGGCGTCCCCCACATGGTCCAATGTGTCAGGTTGCACACACCGTCGCAACTGTTCCAGAATTCCGGGGTAATGCCGGTATACGTGCAATTGCGCAACATGCGGCCCAACTTCCCGTTCTTGATCTCGTACCCCATTTCCGTGCCAAACTGAAAATTGTAGCGTTTGTCATCAATAGACCAGGAACGATTGGTCTCCATGTATATGGCTGAATCGGTGTCTCCAATCAAATCCTCCAGGTCCCAAGCCCCGGGCTCAAGACTGACGTTGGTCATGCGAATCAGGGGAATGCGGTTCCAACTTGACGCGCGCATACAGCCGTTGGAAACTATACCCAACCGGGAGGCGGTTTCCCGCGACATCAGATAACCCACAAAAAGACCATTTTTGACAATCGGCGAAGATTGGGCCGGTACGCCCTCATCGTCCCAACCAAATGTACCCAGGCCGAGAGGCCGGACACTGTCAGCGGTGATGTTTACCTGATCTGAACCGTAGCGCAAGTGTCCCAGTTTATCGAGGGTCAGAAATGACGTACCCGCGTAGGCGGCTTCGCTTCCGAAAACGCGGTCCAGCTCAATGGGATGCCCGCAGGATTCATGGACTTGAAGGGCGACTTGGTCGCCACCGAGAATAACCGTCGTTGTCGTGTCCGCCGGGCAGGGATCGGCTGTCAGCAACGCACGTGCCTCATTAGCGATACGCTCGGCGTTTCCGGGAAAATCCCACTCAGACACCACCTCCCAGCCCGCCGTGACCTGCTGGCGGCCAAAGGACGTGGGATAAGAACGCGTTTGCACTTCGCTTTCCGCCACCGCCGTGGCAACAATACCACCGCCGGTCTCGATGATGGTCTGTTCAGTAAGCGCACCCTCCGTGTTGGCAAACCATTTTTTTTCGCGAACAAATACCAGGTTTCCCTGTCGAATCTTTACGGTTTCCACCCGACTCATCTCCCGGTCAGCGGTGAGGAGCACATCCAACTTCTCCTCCAGTGAGACCTTGAAAGGATCAATCCCTACCGGCGTCATATAGGATCCGCGACTGTTCACCGGAGGGCCGAGGTTCACGCGTTCACCTCGAACCAGGGCAGAGGCACGGGCAATCACCAGAGACTGTTCGGAAACGCGCTCAATTTCTTTTGGGTTCAGGTCATGACTGGAGGAGAAACCCCAGGCGCCATCCACCAGGACCCGTATGCCGAACCCTATGGACTCTGAAGAATTGAGCGATTCCACAACCCCGTTCTTAACCCGGATGCTCTCCGTGTGGTTGTCCACAATACGAATATCCGCATATTGTGCCCCTCCCATCTGAACTTTATTGAGCGCCCG